>NZ_JAKDLJ010000278.1 GCF_030452865.1 Pseudorhodobacter sp. | reverse complement strand
TCCAGAGTTCCATGCCACCCCCATCGCATGCCGCCTACGGGCTGTCGAGTGGGGCGGGTGGGTAAAGTGGATGCGGCAACGGATCTTTGGCATGCAGCAGGTATTGCCGAAACACCTGCCCGTAGCTGCGATAACTGTAACCATCATTGGTACGCAAGAACGCCTCGCGCCCTGCCGCATAGGTTTGAGGCAGGCGATACCACGGGATACCGGGGTGCCGGTGATGGACCGAGTGGAAATTGTTGTTCAAAAACAGATAGGACAACGGGCCGCGATCCTCCACCACCACCGTTCGGGCGGCGGCGGTGTCATGCGCGCGATGTTCCAGATAGGTGCGGATTTTCAGGATGCCATGACCGATCCATGCCGCCAGCAGATAGGCCCAGAACGGCATCGCTGCAAACCAGAGCCAGACCACGACCGGCACGCATCCCAAACCGTGCAAGGCCCAATCGCGCCGCACCCCCGGCGCATCCGCCCGGAACGCGCGGTAGTCGCCAGCCAGCCACAAGGCATTGCCGATCAGCGGCCCAAGCACCATCCGGCCGAGCAACGTGTTGTTCGCCTTGAACAAGGATTGCGCCCAAACCGGCAGCGTGCGCCACACTTTCGGGTCGAAGAAATTGCTTTCGGGATCGTCGTAAGGATCGGTCAGAATCGGATCATGGTGATGCGCCAGATGGGTATCGCGAAAGCGCCCGTAAGGCACGGTCAGCGTCAGCCCAGGCGTCACCAGCGCCTCATTCAACCATTTGATGCGGAACGGATGCCCGTGCAGCGCCTCGTGTTGCAGCGAGGAGAATTGCGTGATCG
This sequence comes from Pseudorhodobacter sp., assembly GCF_030452865.1. Classification (GTDB taxonomy): domain Bacteria; phylum Pseudomonadota; class Alphaproteobacteria; order Rhodobacterales; family Rhodobacteraceae; genus Pseudorhodobacter. Next base: position 4,159 of record NZ_JAKDLJ010000278.1, on the reverse strand, counting down.
CAAGCCCGGTCAGGATGATGCCCGCAACCGGCGACCAGCCATAAACCACGGTCGTCGCCACCCCCCAGACCAGATAGGTCGCGAACAAGAATAAAAGTGTGGGCCATTCAACGCGCGCGACTGGCATCCTGACCCTCCATCTTGCCCCAGGCGATCGTCGCCCAGACCCGCTCATGCAGCAAATACACCACAAAACCTGCCGCCATGTTCACCAGCGCCAGACCGCCCGCGACCGCGGCCGATCCAGTGTAAAGCCAACCGATCACCCCCATCGAGATCAGGCCAATCATTTGCCAGACAACGGCTTTGACAAGACTTCGACGACGACTTTCCATAAAATTCCTCCGGGATTACCATTCTGATAGCCCTGCGTAGGTTGTTGCGCTAGTCTTGATATGCGCAATGTTTCTACAACAATGGTTGGAATTATCACCGATGCGGACAATAAACGACAAACGCGACCGTGCGACCCTGTTCCGCGACCGCCTTGCGCAGGCGATGACCGACAAGGCGATGTCACAAGCCCAACTCGCCCGCGCGGTCGGCGTTGACCGTTCCACCGTGTCGCAACTTCTGGCGACAGGCAGCACCCGGTTGCCCAATGCGCAGGTGGCGGCCGAATGTGCGCTGGCGTTGCATGTCAGCGCCGATTGGCTGCTGGGGCTGACCGACCGACCGGAGATGGGGGCCGAACTGCTCGCCGCTTCGCTGAGCGTGACCGAAGCACCGCGCGCCTTGGTGGATGAGCAGATCTACAACTGGCACCGGGAGGCGGTTGGCTACAAAATCCGCCACGTCCCGGCGACATTGCCCGACATGCTGAAGACCGAAGCCATGCTGCGTTGGGAATACGACCCGCATCTGGGCAAAAGCACGGATCAGGCCATTGGCGCCTCACGCGACCGGTTGGAATGGATGCACGCGCAACGGTCGGACTATGAGATTGCGCTGCCTGTGCATGAGTTGACCGCATTCGCGCAAGCGACTGGCTATTATCAGGGATTGCCGCTTGCAACACGAGCCCACCAACTTGACCACCTGATTGCGCTCACGGATCAGCTTTACCCGTCGCTGCGGCTCTATCTGTTCGACGCGCGCCGGGTATTTTCGGCTCCGATCACCATTTTCGGCCCGCTGCTGGCGGTCCTGTACCTCGGGCGGCACTACCTCGCCTTTCGCGACTCGCTGCGGGTCGAAAGTCTGACGCAGCATTTTGACTGGCTGGTGCGCGAAGCGGACTTTGGCGCGCGAGATACGCCCGCGCATCTGCGCAGCCTCCGGCAGTCGCTAGCGTAGATAGGCAAGATTGTAGCCGTTCCAGTCCAGCACCTCCTGCGCGGCGCGCAAGCGGTCGGCGGGCAACGGCCTTTCGCGGTTGAGGATGAAGCCGAACGCGCCCGACGGCGTACCGATCACCAGTGTCCGGTAGCCGACATCGGCCCAGATCACCCACCACACCTCCCCGCGCGGCGGGGTGAAGCGGCCCGGTCCGGCAGGTAACAGCGACCCCGAAAATGCCGTTGAAACACCGTTGAGGCAGAGGCGGGCGTCAATCGTCAACCCGCTCGCCGCCTGCGAAATCGCGGCATTGCCGGGTTGGCAGGCTGCCGCATCCTTGGTTGCAAATTCCGCGACCTGCGCCCATTGACCGACAAGGCGCGGGGTTTCGAGCACTGCATTGGAATAGATTTGTTTGCCGGGGTCACGAAAGCCGGGGCTGGTCTGCTTTGAGACACAACCGGCCAATATCAGGACCAAACCCACAGCTACTCGATACATAATTCAACCTGCCGCCCATCGCCTTGCAAGATCGACTCGCAGCCCAGAATTGGCTTCACCGGCGCGCAGGTGCGCGACCGCGCCAGACATGCGCCCTCACAATCGGTTTCTTTGCTGCATCGTTTGCCCGAATCCTTGGTCATGAACTGGCAGGTCATCGCCCCGGTCTTGCCAAGCATCACAAACCGACCGTGTTTCTTTTCACAGGCCAACTGCACTGCGGTCTTGATAATAACGGGTTCCAGCGGTTTCGCCTCGACGACAGGCGGCGTTACCACAGGCGCGGAAGGCTTCGTTTCGGCGACGGGTGGCGCAACACCCGGCGTTTGCGGCGGCGTTTCGGCGGTCGCAGAAGGGGGGGGCACCTCCCCCATCGGTGCTAATGTCGTCGTGGCAACTGCCGGGCCTTGCAATGCAGTCGGCGCTGCAACATCGCTCAGTGGCGGATTGGTGCCGCCCGATTGGCAGGCACAGAGCACCAGTAGCAAAGCGATTGCTCCCCTACGTCGCATGTCAGAACGGTGCCGGAAAGTTGCGATGCGCGGTACCAATCTCGGCCAGAACCTCCGCTGAAAGGGTCAGGTCAGCAGCGTCAATATTGGTGCGCAACTGGTCCAGACTGGTCGCGCCGATGATCGGGATCACAGGGAACGGACGGCTTTGCACGAAGGCGAGTGCCATCTGGTTCGGGTCAAGCCCGTGGCGGGCGGCAATGCCGAGATAAGCGGCAATCGCTTCGAACACATGCGGGGTGACGCGGCCACCAAGATCAGGGGTGAAGGCGCGGCGGGTGCCGTCGGGGATCACACCGCCGGCATATTTGCCCGACAACAACCCCGCTGCCAAAGGCGAAAACGCCAGCAGCGGCATGTTTTCCATCGCCGCAAACTCTGCCCAATCGGTATCAAACTGTCGGCACAGCAGCGAATATTCATTCTGCACGGTCGCCATGCGCGGCAGACCCATCGCAACGGCCAGGCGGAGCCAATTCGCAGCGCCCCAAACGCTTTCGTTCGACAGGCCAATCGTGCGGATCTTCCCCTCCGCGATCAATTGCGCTGCCATCTGCAACACGTCGATCATGTCGCCGAACACCTCCGCCGCAGGCGTCGCGGGCGGTGTATAGGTCCACATGCGGCGGAAGTGGTAGGAGCCGCGATTGGGCCAGTGGAGTTGGTAAATGTCGATGTAATCCGTCTGCAACCGTTTCAGTGAGCCTTCAACCGCCTCGCGCAGCATCGCCCCGGAGACAACCGCCCCGCCCCGCACAAAGCTGTTGCCTTCGCCGGTAATCTTGGTCGCCAGAACCACCTTGTCCCTGCCGCCCTTGCGGGCAAACCAGTTGCCGATGATGGTTTCAGTGTTGCCGATCGTCTTGGCAGCGACGGGGTTGCTCGGATACATCTCAGCGGTATCCCAGAAATTCACGCCATGTTCCAACGCCAGCGCGATCTGGTCATGCGCTTCGCTTTCGGTGTTCTGGCTGCCCCAGGTCATGGTGCCAAGACAATATCGCGACACGTTCATTCCGGTGGTGCCAAGCGGGATCTGCTTCATCGACTTGCCTTTCTGGCGATCATGTCATCGCGTATCGCGCGTCAGACTCGCATCATTTCACGGCTGGTGCAAGCGGTGGCGGCGCGCACGGAATTGGGTATGCGCCTGCCTCACCCCAATGATTTCAGGCGAATGGCCACGTCCAGCATCCGGTTGGAAAAGCCCCATTCGTTGTCGTACCAGCCGAACACCCGCAGCATCCCGCCTTTCGTCACCCGCGTCTCAAGGCTGGCCATCACGATGCTTTCACGCCGCGCCCGCAGGTCGGTCGACACCAAAGCGCGATCCGTCACCCCGATGACGCCCCCGACCGCGTGAAAAGCCGCATTCATCGCCTCTCGCGTGGCGGGGCGTTCGGTCATCACCGCAAGGTCCACCGCCGAGACGGAGGCAACGGGAACCCTGACCGCCGACGCCTCGATCCGCCCCGCGAGTTCCGGCAAGACTTGATCGAGCAGACGTTGCGCGCTGGTCGTGGTCGGCACCAGTGACAGCGCCGCCGCCCGACTGCGCGCGAAATCCGCCGCTGGTGCGTCCACGGTCGGCTGACTCCCGGTATAGCAATGAACCGTCGTCATCCACCCCGTCACGACCCCCCATTCTCGCTGGATCAACGCGGCCAGCGGGGCCAATGCATTGGTGGTACATGACGCGTTGGAAATGATGCGATGCGCCCCTTGCAAACCCGCATCATTCGCCCCCAGTACCAGCGTATAATCCGCAGCCTTCGACGGCCCCGACACCAACACACGCGCCGCCCCTGCCCGCAAGCCCCGCGCCGCCATTTCGCGGCCCGCACGTGGGGCGCGACCCGCGCGACGTG
>NZ_JAKDLJ010000277.1 GCF_030452865.1 Pseudorhodobacter sp. | reverse complement strand
GACCATCCTCAATCTCCACATTAACCGCGCCCGATTTGCCACCAATCCGCGCAACCTTGGCACCTTCGAGAATCTCAATCCCTTCGCGGCGCATCTGCTCCAGCACAATTGCAGCGGTTTCAGGATCATCGTTGCCAAAGGCTTTCAGCCCCTCCACCACCGTCACCTGACAGCCGAGCCGTCGATGCGCCTGTGCCATCTCCATGCCGATCGGCCCACCGCCGATCACGATCAGATGTTCGGGCTTTTCGCGATCCGCAAAGATCGTCTCATTCGTCAGATACGGCACTGAGTCGGCCCCCGGAATCGGCGGCACAAAAGGCCGTGACCCGGTTGCCACGACATACCGCCGCGCCGTGATGCGGAAATCGCCTGCCACCACCTCATTCGGGCCGGTAAACTTCGCCCTTGCCCTGATGACCCGCACACCGAGGGCTTCGAACCGCTCCTGACTGTCAACCGGGGCGATGGCGGCGATCACACGGGCGACGTGATCCTTCACAGCGCCAAAATCAACGTCCGGCGTGACAGGCTTGATTCCGAACGGAGCACCCGTCGTCATCGCATGGGCATGTTTTGCGGCTGCGATCAGGGCCTTCGACGGCACACAGCCGACATTCAGACAGTCGCCCCCCATCTCCGCGCTTTCGATCAGCACGACACGCGCGCCCATCTGTGCCGCGCCTGCCGCAATCGACAACCCACCAGAACCGGCACCAATGATGCAGATGTCCGTTTCGATATGTTCCATTCAATTCGCTTTCTTGCGCAGCAGTTTCACCAGGATCGGCAGTGCAGACAGTGCAGCAAGCCCCAGAATCGGCCCCAGAACATGCGGTGCGAAAATAATCGACAGGTCCGGCGCCTCACCTTGGGCAAAAACTTCGCCCAAGCCCGCGCCGACCGAGGTAAAGACCAAGGCACCGGGCATGATCCCCAGAAAGGTCGAGATGACAAAGCGGCTTGGTCTGGTTCCGACAAAGGCCGGCACCAGATTGGCAATGAAAAACGGCACCACAGGGACAAGCCGCATCAAAAACAGCATCGACCATTCATTCTCCTGCAACCCGACCTGCAATTTGGCGACTGCACCGCCTTTGCGTTCGATCTTTTCCGAAAATTTTGCGCCAAAGCCACTGCGCGCGGCGGTAAAGATCGCAACCGCGCCCATAGTTGCAGCCGCCACATTGTAGAACACCCCCGGAAAAGTTCCGAACAGAAAGCCGCCCGTCAGCGTCGCAATGGTGGCACCCGGCAGCGAGAAACCGACAATCGCAGCGTAGATCAGAACGAACGTCAGTACCGCGATCGCGTAATTCGCATCCCGAAATGCTACGAGGTCTTCCCGATTGTCAGCCAGCGCGTCAAAACTCAGATAGTCGCGCAAAAGATACCCACCGATGAGTGCCACCGCAATGATGGCAAGAAACGGCAGTTTTCCCCGGATGCCGGGTTTTGTAATTTCTGTCGCATTCGCCTTTGAAGGCATGGCGTGGGGCCTTTCTGTGAAGCGTCTGATCGCTGTCGCGCTCGATCATCATGGGCGATTTTGCGCCGAGACGTCAGCCCACTCACGCGGCGTTGATAAGGAATGGCCGCTTTGGCATTGAAACCAAGCCCATTGAAACATTCCGTCCGCAATTCAGGCAGTCCGCAGGTGAAATAGCGCGGAATGTTGCAGAAAATTCGCCCCCGATGAATTGACTTGGCCGGTGGGGATGCGTAAAGGACGGGCTTCGAATAAGCGCGACCAGTGGATTGCGGCGAATCCCGCCCTCGTTTCCAATTGGTCGCATATATGATGGAGAACCGCGATGAAGCGCACTTTTCAACCTTCCAATCTGGTCCGTGCGCGGCGCCACGGCTTTCGTTCCCGCATGGCGACCAAGGGCGGTCAAACCGTCTTGAACAACCGTCGCGCCAAGGGCCGCAAAAAGCTGTCGGCCTGATTGGACAGGGCTTCGGCCCTGCTTTTTGAAGGGTATACGACATGATACCGCCGATGGCAAAGGGAGAGGGCAGCAATGCCGAGACCCAAGCGCCAGCGGCGGTTTTGTCATGTTTGCCGGGCGGCCCGCCACAAGTCCTGCGCCACCGCGCGGATTTTCTGAAGGCTGCATCGGCTCGACGCCAAGGGATGCCGGGCTTTTTGTTGCAGGCGCGGGCACGCGGTGACGACAGCGCGCTGATTCGCGTCGGTTACACCTGTTCAAAGAAACTGGGCAATGCCGTCGCGCGCAACCGCGCCAAGCGAAGGCTACGCGAAGTAGCGCGCGTGCTGCTGCCCCGGTTAGGGCAACCGGGTTGGGATTACGTCCTCGTCGGCAGGCCAAATGCCACCGCAGACCGCAGTTTCACCTTGCTGCTGGATGACTTGCAGGCCGCCTTGATCAAGATTCACGCCTCAAGCGAAGGCGCGCGAAAATGAACCCGTTCGCGCATGTCCTTGCCCTTCCCGTGCGCGCCTATCGCCTTCTCCTCAGCCCTTGGGTCGGTCACGGATGCCGGTTCCAGCCAACCTGTTCCGCCTATGCGCTTGAGGCGCTGGAAAAACATGGAGCGCTGAAGGGTGGCTATCTGAGCCTGCACCGCATCTGCCGTTGCCATCCTTGGGGGGGCAGCGGGTATGACCCTGTTCCGGCGCCGAAGGGAAAGCGTTGATCCCCGCTTGACTTAAAGAACAAAAGATAAACATTTATCGAAAATTCTTCGCAACTATTGGGCGAGCGTTAACTTCACCAATATCTCGACGATTTAGTTTCGGGGCCATCAGGGCGTTCCGGCCCTTTGCACCGAGAAGGGATATGCGATGCAGGGACCGCGCAACCAATCGTCAGATCGCGCAACCGCCGGGTGGATTGGAAACCTCGGCCATTGGCTCGGCGCGGGGTTCCGGCGCCCGGAATTGCTGGTTTTCCTGCCTGCGCTATCGCTGTGCGCGTACTGGATCGGCGGCGAATCGATTATGATGATGACCGCCCTGGGTCTGCCGCTTTTGTTCCTGCTTGCCGGGGTGCTGCGCAATGGCGAGGCAGCACCAGCGCCGATGCCCGACGCCCTCAATGGCTTGGCTCTGCGCCCCGAGATTATTCGCATGCTGGATGCCATCCTGCGCGATGCCCCGGTGACAGGACGGTCAACCGCTTGTTTTGTTGTCCAGTTCGATGATGCCGACATATTGCTGGACCGGCATGGAAGGGCGGTGCAAACCGAGGTTCTGGCGCGCAGCGCGGAGCGACTTTGCGCCTCTCTGCGCGAAGGCGACACGGTGGCACGGCTGGAAGGCGGCGGTTTTGCCATCACGCTGTCCCCCATCCGCCGAATCGATCTGGAGGCGATGATACAAACGGCGGCCCGGCTGCAATCCGCTCTCGCCCCGCCGATCAGCATTGACGCCGCCCGACTCTATGTGACCTGCTCCATCGGCTTTTGCCTTGGCGCGAAATCGCCGCTGCCGACAGGCGCGTCGTTGCTGGATGCAGCGCAGGTCGCGGCGGATGAGGCGTTGCGCAACGGCCCCGGCGCGATCCGTGTCTACATCGCCGGCATGGCGCGCAAACGGTCCGACCGCGATGCTTTGCGCAACACGCTGGAGAATGCTTTGGACGCTGGTGAAATACGCCCGCATTTCCAGCCACAAATCTGCACTGACACCGGCAAACTCTCCGGGTTTGAGGCACTGGCGCGATGGCATCACCGCGAACGCGGTCTTGTCCCCCCGGCAGAGTTTTTGCCAGCGATAGAGGACGCCGGATTGGCTGAACGTCTGGGCGAGGTGATGCTCTATCACGCCCTCGCCGCACTGGTCCGCTGGGACAAGAATGGCTACAATGTGCCGAATGTCTCAGTCAACTTTTCAGCGACGGAACTGCGCAACCCCCGACTTGCGGAAAAGCTGAAATGGGAGTTGGACCGGTTTGATCTTGCCCCATCCCGGCTGTGTATCGAGATTCTGGAAACCGTCATCGCAGAAACCGAAAATGATGTGATCGTGCACAACATCGCGGCATTGGCGAAGCTGGGTTGCGGCATTGACTTGGATGATTTCGGCACCGGCCATGCTTCGATCACCAATATCCGGCGATTCGCGTTGCGTCGGCTGAAGATTGACCGCAGTTTCGTGACCAAGGTGGATGAGGATCGCGAACAGCAAAAAATGGTCGCAGGGATCCTGTCACTGGCGGAACGGATGGGGTTGGAGACCTTGGCCGAAGGCGTCGAAACCAAAGGCGAACATGCGATGCTCGCTCAACTGGGCTGTCGCCATGTACAAGGCTTCCTGTTTGCCAGACCGATGAGCTTTGAGGACGCCGAAGCCTGGATCATCCGACATGAGGCAAGCCGCAGTACCCCGCCCCGGATCGGTCATCGGGCGGGCTAGGCGCTCACAACGCCGGGGCGCCCGCGGAGAATGCCCCAGTTTTCGGAAATCCACCAACACGCAGTCGCTTTCGACACTGCAAATCTTCAAATCACCGTTTTCCTCCTCCCATTCCTGTGAGAGAGAGCCAAAAACGGGGAAAAGCCCTTGACCTTTGGTGCCCCCTATCGTTGAACCACCGCTGACCCAGAACAGGAACGGTGTTGGTCCCAGATGGACGATCAGAACAAGAATCTCATCCTCGCAACGGTGCTCAGTTTCCTCGTGATTCTGGTGTGGTTTGTCTTTTTCCCACCCGCAGAGCCGGTTGTTGACCCGAACGCCCCGGCCGTCGTTTCGACGACTGCAGAAACCACCGCACCGCCCGCGACAGCGGCAGTCCCATTGGCACCGGATGCCAGCACCGCGACTGCCACTTTGGCGACCACACCGCGCGTTGCAATTGATACCCCGCGCCTGAAGGGGACAATCTCCCTGCTCGGCGGCCGTATCGACGATCTCGCGCTGAAAACCTATCACACCACGATTGACCCGAAATCCGCGATTGTCACCTTGCTGTCGCCAATCGGTCAACCGCACGCCTATTACGCGCTTT
>NZ_JAKDLJ010000276.1 GCF_030452865.1 Pseudorhodobacter sp. | reverse complement strand
CTGGATAGATGTTTGGACGATGATATGCGGCCCTGACGGCAGCAACAGCAAAACGCAAGGGATACGGGTTTGGCGATCTGGAAACAGCTTCTCGGTATTATTGTTCTGCTCGGTCTGGTCGGGTTCGGGGTTGTCGCCTATGTGCCGGGCGGGCGCGCCTATCTGGAAACGGCGGGCCTGCTGGCTGCGAAGTCGGATGCCGCTGCACCGCAGGCTGACGCCACAAAAAACCCTGCGGGCGCGGGTGGCCCCGGCAGGGGTGGCGGCGCGCGCATGGCTTTGGTGGTGTTGCAACCCGCGACCGAGGCGGTGATCAATGACCGGCTGTCGACGCTTGGCACCGGGTCCGCGGTGCAATCGGCGGTGTTGATGCCATCTACCTCCGGCACCCTGACCGAGGTGCGAGTCACCTCCGGCGCGCAGGTCACAGCGGGGCAAGTGATTGCAATGCTGGACCCGGCGAGTGCGCAGGTCGCCTATGACGCCGCCAAGATCGTGCTCGACGATGCCAGACGCACGTTGGAACGCAACCAACGGCTTGGCAGCGGGTCGGTGGTTTCGGCCACCCAGTTGCAGGCGTTGGATGTCACCACACAGCAAGCCGAACTTGCGCTTCGCAAGACCGAAATCGAGTTGAAAAACCGCGAGATCGTCTCTCCGATCAACGGCACGCTTGGGCTGGTGCAGGTCGATCCCGGCGGTGAAGTAACGGCTTCCAGCGTGATCGCATCGGTTCAGGACATGAGCAAGATCAAAGTCAGCTTTTCACTGCCCGAACGCTTTGTTGGCCGCGTGGCGGTCAACGATCCGGTCAGTGCGATTCCGGTATCGCTGCCCGCGCTTGATGTGACTGCAACAATAACCGCGATTGATAACCGCGTCGATCCGGCGACCGGCAGTTTTGAGGTCGAAGCCATCATCGTCAATGACAAGGCGCTGCTGCGTCCGGGGATGACTTTCACAATGGCGATGCAGTTTCCGGGTGACACATTCGTGGCCGTGCCGCCGCTCGCGATCCAGTGGGGGTCTGATGGGGCATATATCTGGCAAGTGGTGGACGGAAAGGCACATCGCATCGACGTGCGGATCGTGCAACGCAATGCAGAAAACGTGCTGGTGGCGGGGGGCGTTGCTGTTGGTGACCAGATCGTGACGGAGGGGTTGGAAACGCTGAAGGACGGGGCGCAGGTTCGTGTCTTTGGGACACCGCAGACGGATGAAGCCGGCGCCGGGAAACCGGCAGGAAAAACACCATGAGCAGGCTGATAAAGCCGAGCCAAGGGGCAGCACTGGCAGCCCTTTTCGTGCGCCGGCCGGTTCTGGCCTTCGTGCTGAATGCAATCATCATGGTGGCGGGCATCGCGGCGCTTTTGGGAACGCAGGTGCAGGAATTGCCCAATGTCAGCCGTCCGATTGTGACGGTGAACACCAACTATGCCGGGGCATCGGCGGATACCGTTGACAGTGCCGTGACCGATGTGATCGAAGGGGCGGTTGCGCGGGTGTCGGGTGTGACGGGGCTTTCTTCCAGCTCGCGCTATGGTTCCAGCCGGACAACGATTGAGTTTGACCAGTCGGTTGATCTGAACATTGCGGCATCCGACGTGCGCGACGCGGTTTCGCGCGCGGTGCGCAACCTGCCGGATGAAGCGGAAACGCCAACGGTGGTGAAGGCTGACAGCAATTCCTCCGCCATCATGCGGCTTGCGGTGACCTCCGATACTTTGGGGCGTGGGCGGCTGACCGATCTGGTCAATGATACCATTGTGGATCGTCTGGCGGCGGTGAACGGCGTTGCCGATGTGCAGGTTTACGGTGATCAGGCACAGGTGGTGACGGTGGATATCAACCCCGCCGCCCTTGCCGCGCGCGGGTTGACACTGGCCGATCTGCGCTCGGTGCTCGGCTCGGCTTCGTATGATACGCCGGCGGGCAAGCTGAATGCCGCGAACCAGAATATTATTGTCCGGGCCACGGGGGACGTTCTGACCACCGCACAGATGGAGAATATCGAGATCAAACCCGGTGTGCGGGTGCGTGATGTGGCCAGCGTCTATCTGGCCCCTGAAACCGGGACCACTTCAATCCGGGCGCAAGGCAAAAGCGGGATCGGGCTTGGCATTGTCGGTCAGGCACAATCGAACACCATCCAGATTTCCGAAGGGGTGCGCGCGGCGGTGGAGGATATTCGCACGACTTTGCCCAAAGGTGTCAACCTCGCGGTCAGTTCCGATGATGCGGTGTTTATTCAAGGTGCGGTGGATGAGGTGCTGCGCGCGATGTTCTTTTCGGTGCTGATCGTGACGGCAATCATCTTTGTGTTCCTGCGCGATTGGCGGGCGACACTGATCCCGGCGGTTTCGATGCCGGTGGCCCTTGGCGGCGCGATGGCGGGGCTTTATCTGGCAGGATTTTCCATCAACATTCTGACACTGTTGGCTTTGGTGTTGGCAACCGGGCTTGTGGTCGATGATGCGATCATCGTGTTGGAAAACATCGTGCGCCAGCGCAGCCTTGGCTACAAGGCGCGCGCGGCGGCGGTGCTCGGCACGCAAGAAGTGTATTTCGCGGTTCTGTCCACGACAGTCACGCTGGCGGCGGTCTTTGTGCCGATTGCGTTTCTGCCCGGTCAAGTCGGCGCGCTCTTTGCCGAATTTGGTTATACGCTCGCGATCGCGGTGATGTTTTCATCCGTGGTGGCGCTGTCGCTGACCCCTATGATGGCGGCGCGGATGCTTGGCGCAGTCAAAGCCAAACCCGCCGAACCAGGGCTGATTGCGCGGTTCGGCATGTGGCTCGCGCGATTTTACGCATGGTCGCTGCATCACGCTTTGCAGGTGCCTTTGGTTGTCCTGACCCTTGCCGGGATCGTCGCTTTTACTGCCTTTGTCGGCTTTGGCACCCTGCGGCAGGAGTTGACACCGCCCGAGGATCGTTCTGGCATCTTCATCCGGGTCAACGCGCCGCAGAACGTCAGCCTGACCTATACCCAAGGCAAGATGCAGCAGATCGAACGGCTGATGCAACCGTTGCGCGATGCGGGTGAAATTGCAAATGTGTTTTCGATCAGCGGCTTCGGTGGCAGCACCAATCGCGGCTTCATCGCCGTAACCCTTGCGCAGCAAGACGCGCGCGCGCGCGGTCAGCAGGAAATTGCCGCCGATATCAACCGCTTTATCGCACAAGTGCCGGGGGTCCGGGCCTTTGCCATATCACCTAACTCGCTTGGGGTGCGGGGCGGCGGCAACGGGTTGCAATTCGCCCTTGTCGGCACCAGCTACGACACGCTTGCAGGCGCCGCCGATCAGGTCGTCGACAGGCTTTCCGCCGATCCGCGTTTCGGCAATGTCAACAGTTCCTATGACACCACGCAAGCGCAGGTGCGGGTGCGCATCGACCGCGAACGCGCGGATACGCTTGGCATCGACATCACCGGGATCGGCGCGACCCTGCAAACCATGCTCGACGGCTTGTCCATCGGGGATTTCATCATTGATGACATCAACTACCCGATCCACCTTCAGGCCAGCGCGCAGCCGATCAATGATCCGACGGACCTGACCAACATTTTTGCGAAAACCAGGTCGGGCAAATATATTCCGCTGTCGGAATTCGTGCATGTCACCGAAGGCTCCGCCGCGCCGTCGCTCGACCGTGAACAGCAACGCCGCGCAATCACCATTACGGCGGGGTTGAGCGACGGGTTCGCCATCGGCACGGCCTATTCGGCTGCGCGCACGCTGCTGCTACCCGATCTGCCGCCCGGCGTTTCAATCATTCCGCTGGCCGAGGCGGCGACGATTGACACCAATGCCAACGGGCTGGCGACGACCTTCGGCTTTGCCGCCCTGATCATTCTGCTGGTGCTGGCGGCGCAGTTTGAAAGTTTTGTCAGTGCGGCGATCATCATGGTGACGGTGCCTTTTGGCCTTGCCTGCGCGGTGTTTGCGCTGCTGCTGACGGGTGGGTCATTGAATGTATATTCCGAAATCGGGTTGGTGCTTTTGGTCGGCATCATGGCCAAAAACGGGATTCTGGTGGTCGAATTTGCCAACCAGTTGCGCGACGATGGGCTTTCAGTGCGCGATGCAATTGAGCGCGCCAGCGCGATCCGCCTGCGCCCGATCATGATGACAAAACTGGCAACCATTCTGGGGGCGGTGCCGCTGATCCTTGCGCATGGGCCGGGGGCAGAGGCGCGAGAGGCGCTGGGTTGGGTGATTGTCGGCGCGCTCGGTTTTGCCGCTGTTTCAACGCTCTATCTGACGCCCGCAACCTATCTGCTGTTCGCGGGCCTGTCGAAACCGCGCGCGCATGAGGCGCAGGAACTGGACGACGAATTGGCGCAAGCAATGGCTGCGGACGCCCCGGTGTGAGGGGTTCCGCAGCCCGCGCCTTCAAGCCGCTTTCAGCTTGACGCCGGTAATCACCGCCGTTTCCGAGAGTTGCTCCACGAAATCACGCGCGGCGTTTGCCCAAGCGGCTTTTTCCAGCATTTCGGTGATGCGGGGGGCGACTGCCTCAAACGGCAGAATTTCCCCGGGCGCGCGGGCATCCAGACGGATGATATGCAAGCCGTAACGCGTCGGCACCGGGGCGGGGCTGATCTTGCCTTGCGCCAGCGCATCCATCGCCGCCTCAAACTCCGGCACGGTATCGCCGGTCATCAACTGCCCCAAACGCCCACCAGATGCGCGCGAGGAACAGGCACTATTTTCCCGCGCCAGATTGTCGAAGGCGCGCGGATTGCGGTGGAGTTCCGACAACAACATCTCGGCCTGCGCTTGCGCATTTGCCAAAGCGGTGGCATCGCCGGGGCGCACGGGTAGCAGGATATGGGCTGCTTCATACAGCGTCGGCGCGCGCCATTGCTCCGGTGTGGCAGCATAGGCGGCGTGGATTTCGGCATTGCTTGGGGTCGCCGGCGCAATCGCCACCTCCAACACCTGACGCACCAATGCTTCATCCTCGGTTTCCACTT
>NZ_JAKDLJ010000018.1 GCF_030452865.1 Pseudorhodobacter sp. | reverse complement strand
GAGCATGCGCGCCAGCATCAAACCGCGGTTAGGCCCCACAGCATGATCGTTGTAGTGGCCGTCATGAAAGTCCTGATCGCTCCGGATCGCCTGGCGTGCGACTTCGTTGAAGGCGATGTTCTGGGTTGAAAGTTTCGGCGCCGCCGCGATCACGAAAGCGTTTCCGATGCGTTCGGGATAATCAATTGACCATTGCATAACTTGCATACCGCCCAGACTGCCGCCGCCAAGGGTGGAGCCGTGATAGCCGTTCTTGCGCGCGATCAGCACAGTTTTTTCCGGCTTGCCTTTCGATGCCCAATAATGCCGCACCATGCGGATATTGGTGTCATTCGCCTCGGACCCCGACCCGGCGTAGAACACATGGTTCAGCGTCCCCGGAGCGACCTCCGCCAGTTTCGCGCCAAGGGCGATGGCCGGGACGTGGCTTGTCATGAAGAACGTGTTGTAGAACGGCAGTTCCTGCATCTGGCGTGTCGCGGCATCGACGAGTTCCTGACGGCCATACCCGATGTTGACGCACCAAAGACCCGACATCGCATCGAGGATCTGATTGCCTTCGCTATCGGTCAGCGTCACGCCATCGGCCCGCGTGATGATGCGTGCGCCAGCCGCTTCCAGTTCCTTCGCGTCGGTGAACGGGTGGATATGATGGGCCGCATCCAGCGCCTGAAGCTCTTTCGTCGGCATGTGGTTGGTGATGACGTTCATGGCAAACTCCTGCTTGGATTATGGGCTGGAAAACGGATCGGCGGCGGGAAAGGATCGGGCGTTCACGCAGCGCAAAGCCGTCGTACCCCTGAAAATCCGATCCGGGACAATGGCGCAAATAATATGATCATATTTCTATTTGTCAATGCTGGACCTCACACCCGGCGCCCGGCTCTGTGCATCCTCGCGCAACGCAACGATGATTTGCTCCTGCCCTTGCAGAATATCGTCCCGGATCGCTTGCGCCACCCCGTCGCCGCTGCTTGCCCGCAACGCACAGATCGCCTCGGCATGCCTGTCGGGCAGGTTAAGGGTGCCATCGCGCCCGCAAACAATGCGCAGCGAGGGGCCGACGCGCAACCACAATCCCTGCACCATCGCACACAGGATTTCCTGTCCCGACACCGTATAAAGTGTCGTGTGAAAACGATAATTCTGCTCCAGATAGGCGCGGATATCGCCCTTTTGGATCGCTATGTTCACCTGCGCATCAATCGCCTCCAAACCGTCGATCTGCGCCGGTGTGATGAGGTTGCAAGCCAATTGTGCCAGATGCGGTTCAAGCGCGGCACGCGCGAAACTCAACTCCTCCAGATGGTCAGGCGTCAGCGCCGGCACTGACACGCGCCGGTTGCCCTTGAATTCCAAGGCCCCTTCAGCGGTCAAGCGGCGGATCGCCTCACGCACCGGGGTGATACCGGTACCAAGCGCCTCCACCAGGCCTTGAATCGTGACCGCCTGCCCCGGCGCGAGTTCGCCAAACAGCACCATGTCCCGCAACCGGCGATAGGTGATTTCATGGACAGGCAGTTTCTTCATCATCGCCGCGCTTTGCTTCGGTTGGCTCACAGCATAGCCGATCAACGCCGCTTGCACAGTCAGAAATCACACTGGTGGACTTATGATCAAATTATGGCCGCGCGGACGATCACACACGCGTCAGCAGTCGCGTAAACGCCCGCGCCACCTGCAAAACCCCCGGCCTGTCCAGAATAGAAAGATGGTCACCCTCCACGTCGATCACCTCCAACCCACCCTGCGCCACATCAGCCCAGCCAAGCCCGTCTTCTATCGCCTTGTCACTGTCAAACACACTCGCCCTTGCGCGGATCACCGTAATCCGGCCCGGAAACGGTGCGGGCTGGTAATTGCGGATCGCGGCCTCATTGGCGGCAACGAAGCCTTCGACCGAGTTCACCACCGGACCGGCCCGCAAGAACCGGTCACGCAGCGAGAGACGCAGCTTTGCCAGCCGGTGCTTTTGATTGGCCCATTTGGTGCCGGCAAAGCGGCGCAGATATTCCAGACCACCTTGGCGCAGCAGCGCCAGATGCGCCCGCGCCCAGTGCCAGCCCCGGATCTTGTCGCGCCCGGTCGGCCCTTCGGCATCCATCACCGCGAAAAACCGGACCTCACGCCCTGCCGCAATCAGGCGTTGCGCCAGTTCCAGCGCGATATAGCTGCCGAGTGACACGGCGACCAGTGCTACCGGCCCCTGCGGCCGATGTTTTTCGATCACGCGGAAATAAAGCTCTGCCGTGTCGCCCACCGTGGTTGGAGTATCAGCACTGAGCAAACCGACGGTCAGCCCGAAAATCGGTTGGTTCCGTCCCATCGCCTGCGCCAGCGGGCGGAAAAAGCTGCCGTTCACCCCCAGAACATGCACTCCGTAAATCGGCACGGCATCGCCCATAGGTTGGATCGGCATCACGCAATCCGCAAGATCAGCGTTCAACCCGGTGTTCGACCCCGTTCTCGGTGCATGCGAAAGCGGCCGGTCCATCAAATCCGCGAGGCTGCGCGGGGTCGGATGGGCATGCACCTGCGCCACGGTAAGGCGACGGGAAAATACGGTCTCCAAATGGCCGATCAAGGTCAGCAACATCAGCGAATGTCCGCCCAGATCAAAGAAAGAAGCATCCGGCCCCGGCACGTCGCGGCCCAGTACCTTGGCGAAAACCGCGATGATCGGTGCGGTTCGCGAATCGCCGGGCGCAGGCGTTGCGTCAATCCGGTTGCGCTGTTCCGGCCTTGGCAGCCGCTTGACATCAATCTTGCCGCCGGGCGTTTGTGGCCAGTTGCCTACCACTACCAGTTCGGGGCGCTTGGGTTCGGGCAGGAGTTCGGCCAAGGCGCGGCGCATCGCAGGCAAGTCCGGCGGCGCATCCTGCTGCGAAGGGCGCAACCAGCCAATCAGCCGCGCGCCGGTAGCGCCCTGTGCCAGCAGCCCGACATGCGCCTGCGCAACAGCCGGGAAGGTTTCAAGCAATGCCTCCACCTCTGCCGGTTCGATCCGGTAACCGCGCAGCTTGATCTGGCGGTCGTTGCGACCCTGAACCACCAACTGCCCACCGTCATTCCAACGCGCCAGATCCCCGCTGCGATAGAGGCGCCCCCCTTGGATAATGCGATCTGGTTGAAATCGTTGCGCCGTCAGCGTGTTCTGGTTCCGATAGCCCATAGCCACCGCCTGCCCGCCGAGCCAGAGTTCGGCCACAGCACCCATCGGGGCGAGGCTGCCATCCGGCGCGAGAAGTCTGCAATACGCATGGCCCATCGCCCTGCCCACCGGAACCTCCGCCCCCGTGACCGGAGCATCCGCCGTAAAACAAGCGCTGGTGATCGTCGCTTCGGTCGGTCCATAGGCGTTTATCAGGCGCGGCACAGCGGGCAGCGCCAACCAGCGCGCCAGCGCATCGGGTGGCATCCGTTCACCGCCCACCACCATCAGGCGCAGGGTTGCGGGCAGCTTGGCCGTATCGGCGGCCATCGCCGCCAGCAGCACCTGCCAGAACCCGGTTGGCAGGTTCAGAACGGTGATGCCCGCCGCCGCCACGCCTTGCGCAAAGGCCTGCGGTGAGGCGATCATCGCATCATCGCGCAGCACCAATGTCGCCCCGGCCAGCAGTGTCGGCACCATCTCCTCCAGCGCGACATCAAAGCTGAGGGCGGCGAATTGCAGGGCGCGATCAGCCGGCGAAAGCCGATAGGAGGTGATCGCGGCAGCGGCATAGGCGGCAAACCCGCGTTGCGAAATCACGACGCCTTTCGGCTTGCCGCTGGTGCCGGAAGTATAAATCACATAGGCCGCAAGGTCCGGGTGTTGATCGCTGCGGTCAGGTGGCGTGGTCGGTGCATCGCGTGCCAAGTCATCATTAGTCAGAACAACTGCACGCCCGGTCAGCCAGCCCGTCGCCAACTGCGCATAGATTAACGTCACCGCGCTGTCATCGGCCATTTGGGCAAGGCTTTCATCAGGGTAGGACGGGTCCATCGGCACGAAAGCTGCACCTACCTTGGCCGCCGCCAGCAGCAGCGCCACAAACATCGGGCCGCGCGGCAGGCACAGCCCGATCCGGTCCCCCGGCCTGATGCCGCGCGCGATCATGTCATGCGCAAGCTGGTTGGCGCGAGTGCCCAATTTGGCATAGCTCCAGTGCCGCGCCTGCCCGGCCTGTGCGACGGCGATGGCGTTCGGTTGCGCGCGGGCGATCGCCTCAAACCCGTCGGCAATGCAGGAGGGGGCACCCGTCAACGGATGTTCAGGCAAGCCCAGCGCCGTCAGCGCTGCCGTCTCTGCCGCAGGCAACATCGCCAGTTCCGACAGCTTCGCCTCCGGCGCTGCCGCTGCCATCGCGACCAGCAATCGTTGCATATAATCGAGATAGCGCGCCGCATCGGGTGCGGCGATGCTTTGCGGCGCAAATTCCAGCCGCAACAGCAACTCCGCGTCCCCGTAGGCCCCGAGCGTCATCGGCATCGCCCCGGTTTCAAACAGCTCCACCCGGCGCTGACTCCATACGCCGCCCAAAGCCCGCATTCGTTCATGAAGACTTTGGCGTTCCACCATCACCAGACTGTCAAACAACGGCCGCCCCGATGGTACAGTCGACAGGCCAGCTATTTCGGTCAGGCCCAAATGCTCATACGGGCGCTGTTCAAGCTGTGCGGCCCTGATCTGCGCCAATAGCGCGTTGAGCGTCATGTCCGGTGCAATCGCAATGCGTAGCGGCTGCGTCGTGATCAGGCAGCCGACGGCATCGCGCGAAAACGGCGTCAGAAACCGACCGGAGCGGGTGACGCCGAACACCGCCTCCGGCACGCCGGCAACCCGCGCCAACACCAGCCCCCAGGCCGCCTGCACCATGGTCGCAAAGCTGGCCTGCGCGGTTTCTGCGCGCCGCGCCAACGCCTGCGACTGCGCGGCATCCAGATGAGCTTCCAGCGTTTGATTGGCGGGGTGCGACGATGCGGGATGCTGAAAACCCAAAGGCGTGGCGCGGTCAAATTCACCGAGGTAGCCCTGAAAATACGCCTTTGCATCGGTGTGGTCTATGGCAGCGAGTGCGGCGCAATGGTCACGAAACGCGGTCAGGACCGGCAACTCCGCATACTGCCCGTCATAGGTTGCGAAAACCTCCTCCAATATCCGGGCAAAGCTGCGGCCATCCAGCATCACATGGGAAAACGTCCAGACCAGCACCGAATGCCGCGGGCCAAAGCGCAACCAATGCAAACGCCAGTTCGCGGCCCGCGCCAGATCAATGCCTCGCGCCCTGTCCTGCGCCAGAAACGCCGTCAAAGCGGTTTGTGGATCATGCGCGCCTTCGTGATCCTCCAACCGCAAGGGGGCTGCGAACGGGGTCGCCACCGATTGCGTCAACCCGCCCTCGGCATCCTGATGCACCATCAGGCGCAACGCCGGATGGCGGCTGATTGCATCGTCCCATGCCGCCTGCATCGCTGCCACGTTCAGCGGCTCATCCGGCAGATGTACCACGACCTGTTCCAGATTGACCGATGGGTCAAGCCCGGCCTGCGCGTCATAGACCATGCCAGCCTGAACCGGGGTCAGGGCGAAGCAATCCGGGGGCGCGGGGATAGGAGGCACCGTCATCGCGTGGCCCCGCCATGGAAGCCGCCGCCCGACCCCGGCACCAACAGCGCCACATCCGACCAGTTCACCCAGACCGCAAATCCGCCCAACAGCAAAGCCAGTGTCAGAAACAGCGCATCATGGCGCGCATCCCAGACCTTGTGACGCCATGCGAGTCGCGAGATGATGGGGAAATAGAGCAACATTCCAACGACCTGCCCGATCATCGCCCCCGCAAGCCCAAGATAATGCGCCCCGATCAGGAAGCCGAAGGTCTGCAACATCGCCTTTGCCGCGCTGACGACGAAAAAACCACGCGAATCCCCCCGTGCCAAAGCCGCCTGATCATAGGTGAGAAACACCATAGCAACCATCTGGATCGACGCGATGGCAACCATCACCCCGCCCGCCGAAGTATAGCGATCATCATAAAGCAGCCGCACAATGAACGGTCCGGCAAGCGCGAAGAACGTGAGACAGGCGATCAACCCGCCGGTCAGATAGAAGCGCAGCCGCACCAGCCGCGCCCGTGCCACCGGATCGCTGCCCTCCGGATGCTCGCGGTAAATCGGGATCAGGATGCGTGAGGTGACTGTCGCGCCAAGCATGACCGGAAACATCGCCAGAAACGCACCAATATTGTAAACGCCAAGCCCTTGGATCGACAGGTATTTCCCCAGTATCACCCGATCCCCCTGCGACACCAGAAAACCGCAGACCGAGGCGAGGAATATCCAGAAACCGAAATGCATCAACTCACGCCCGGCATCGCGGTCCCAATGCAGACGGTTGCGCGCGCCGGGCAGGAACACGGTCAACAAAACCAGACGGGTCAGGCCGGTCACGACGCCCCCCAGGGCCAAGGCCCAGACCGAGCGCATTGCCGCCGCAAGGATCAGCATCACCGCGATGCCGAACAGCGTCGCCGCCAGATCCAGCGCCGTCAACCGCCCGAGCAGAAGGTGGCGGTTCGCAGTATCCACCCGCGTCGGTTCAAACCCGGCACAGAGCAGCGACAGGCTGGCCACCGGCAAAAGCTGCGCGATCAGCGGCTGGTCGTAAAACAGTGCCGCCGGATAGGCCAAGGCGCAAGCCGCCAGCCACAAAAAGCCACCGCGCAGGATCTGCACCGTCCAGGCGGTGTTCAGGAAATCCGGCTCATCGCCACGCTTGCTTTGCATGATCGCAGGTCCGGTGCCCATATCCGAAAACAGGGTCAGACCGACCAGGATCATGGTGACAAGTGCCATGATGCCGAAGGCTTCGGGAAACAGCAGCCGCGTCAGGATCAGGTTGGACCCAAGGCGAAATCCCTGCGAGGCCACGAAGGACATCGCAGTCCAGACCGACCCCCGCGCGGCGCGCAGCATGATCCCGGCTTGCGGCACCGCCGTTGTGTGCATCTGGTCGCTCATCCCGCCCTTTGACTCACCCGATTTCCGAAGCAGCGCCGTGGCCTGCGCAATCCGCGCTGCGCAGACCATGGCCTGCCCAACGCGTTCTGGTCGCAAATCCGTGTGGCGATTTCATGGCCGCAGCCGAAAATAATGATCCCCTGTGCGCAACTTGTCATCGGTCGGCATTCCGGACGCAACGCCGCTCTTCCGGGGGAAAGACTAGGCGTTTGGCAACAGCCGTTCATCATGACGCATATCCGCGAGGTCGTTCAGACAGGCCCGGATATGTGGAAAGAACTTCTGAAATTCGCGACTTCCACGAAACCCTTGCAGATGCGCCTCGGCAGCCGCCCATTCGATCCGCAAGATGAATTGCACCGGGGCTTCGACGCATCGGCTCATGTCAAACGAAAGGGCAGGTGGCGATTGCAGCAATTCCGCGCCCGCCGCCGTGTAATCGTCAATGAACCGCGCCTGCCCCTCGGCGTCGATGCTGTAGCGCAGATATTCGACAATGACCTATACCTCCTGTGACATGGCCTCGACACCATCCCGCGCCGCCAATTGCAAACTCGCCGCAACCAGCCCAAGCGCGAAACCCCGGACACCGCCCGGCGTTTGGCTTTGCGCCCGGCACGGGATCAGTATTCAATCACGGCGCGGATGGATTCGCCCCGGTGCATCAACTCGAACCCTTCGTTGATCTGGTCGAGCGTCAGCTTGTGGGTGATCATCGGATCAATCTCGATCTTGCCACTCATGTACCAATCGACAATCTTCGGCACATCGGTTCGGCCTTTGGCCCCACCAAAGGCTGTCCCGCGCCAAACCCTTCCGGTCACAAGCTGGAATGGCCGGGTCGATATCTCCGCGCCGGCTGCGGCAACCCCGATGATGATGCTTTCGCCCCAGCCCTTATGCGCCGCCTCCAGTGCCGTCCGCATCACTTTCGTATTGCCGGTGGCGTCAAATGTGTAATCCGCACCGCCCTTGGTCAATTCCACCAGATGCGCCACCAGATCACCTTCGACCTTTGACGGGTTCACGAAATCGGTCATACCGAAATAGCGGCCGATCTCCTCCTTGCTGTCGTTGAGGTCGACACCAACAATCTGGTCCGCCCCCGCCATGCGCAAGCCTTGCAGCACGTTCAAGCCGATGCCGCCCAAACCGAACACCACGCAACGGCTGCCGATTTCCACCTTGGCAGTGTTGATCACCGCGCCGATGCCTGTGGTCACGCCACACCCGATATAACAGATTTTATCAAACGGCGCGTCCTTGCGCACCTTGGCCAAGGCAATCTCCGGAATGACCGTGTGATTGGCAAAGGTGGAGCAGCCCATATAGTGATGGATCGGCGTGCCATCGAGCATCGAAAACCGCGTGGTCCCATCCGGCAACTGCCCGCGCCCTTGCGTGATGCGGATTTTCTGGCACAGGTTGGTCTTGCCGGACAGGCAATACTCACACTCCCGACATTCCGGCGTGTAAAGCGGGATCACATGGTCGCCCACTTCCAACGTGGTCACACCTTCGCCAACCTCCAGCACGACCCCGGCCCCCTCATGCCCGAGGATCGCCGGGAAAATCCCTTCCGGATCATCGCCCGAGCGGGTGAATTCATCGGTGTGACACAGGCCGGTCGCCTTGATCTCCACCAGAACCTCGCCCGCCTTCGGGCCTTCCAGATTCACTTCCATCACCTGCAACGGTTTACCGGGGGCGACAGCGACGGCGGCACGGGTGCGCATCATGGAAACGATCCTTTCTCCTGAACATTTCCTCGCATCTTGCGCCAGCGCGCGCCCACCCGCAAGTCAATGTCCCGCCACCCGCATCGGTTTTGCGACCCCGCCCCCATTTCATCTTGGCAAAAATACCTAAATCCCGGCCTCGGCCCCACGCACAACGCCAAAATATAAGCGAAAGACCCAAAAGGCCGCCGGGTCACGCCGGCGGCCTTTTTCGGGTCATCTTCCAAAGCGGAAAATGGTGGGCGATCCTGGAATCGAACCAGGCGTGAGTCGCCTCGAGGGAGTTACAGTCCCCTGCCACACCTTGCGGCCTATCGCCCACTAAGCGGGGTGAATAATGTGCGGGCTGCGAGGCGTCAAGCGCAAAGCGGCGGATTTTCACGCTGATGGCGCAAACCAAGCCCGCCCCGGTTTTCCGCTTGCACCGCCCCGCGCCTATGCCCATTCTTGCGCCCAATCCGGCGCGCAAAGGGCAGATCAGATGGCAACGCAAAAACCCTCATGGGTGATCGACAAGGAACGTGCCAAACGGCAGGCCGCGAATGAAACTGTCTGGCTTTTCGGCCTGCATGCGGTGCGTGACGCACTTCTGAACCCCGCGCGCGAAAAGCTGCGGCTGGTCTTGACCAAGAACGCCGCCGACAAGCTGGGGGAGGCGATTGCGGCAGGTGGGGTAGAGCCGGAAATCGTTGACCCGCGCAAGTTCTCGGTGCCGATCGACGAAGGTTCGGTCCATCAGGGCGCGGCACTGGAGGCAAAACCGCTGAACTGGGGCAATCTTGCCGATGTCGCCATTTCCGGCACTGGCGCGGCTTTGGTTGTGCTGCTCGACCGCGTGACCGACCCGCACAATGTCGGCGCGGTTCTGCGTTCGGCCGAGGTGTTCGGCGCGCGCGCCGTGATCGCCCCGCATCGCCATTCCGCCCCCGAAACCGGGGCGCTGGCGAAAACCGCGAGTGGCGCCCTAGAGCGTCAGCCCTATCTGCGTGTTGGCAATCTGTCCGATGCAATGGAAGAATTGCGCGCGATGGGATATGTTTTGATCGGCCTCGCGGGTGAAACCGAAATCACACTGTCAGAGGCGCTCGCAACCGTGGGCAGTCGTCCAGTGGCGCTGGTGCTGGGGGCGGAAGGGCCGGGACTGCGCGAAAAGACGCGGGACACCTGCGATGTGGTGGCACGGATACCTGCGGCGGGTGGCTTTGGCTCGCTCAACGTATCAAATGCGGCGGCGGTGGCGCTTTATGCAGCGGTCACGCGGGCGCAATGATCGGAAGGCATCGACAGGTTTGGGCTTTTTTGCGGAAACCGCGTGCCCGCTACCTTGTGCAAAAGCCTGAAGGCGGCATACCCTCCCCGCCCTCTGGCAAGGGCTGAATCGGTGAAATCACGGATGCGCGATTGTCCCTTGTATTCCACAGCTTCGCCCCCATATCCAATCATGACGCGGGCCCGGAACGCCCGCTGTCCCTCTACTGTCCCTCGTTCCACGCCTTGCGCCCGGCACTTTGCCCGGGCGCTTTTTTATGACCCATAAAGGAAATGGCTTGCGATGAACCCGGACAATGAAACGCTGCGTCAAATTCTGCAAAACACCGCTGTCATTGCGATGGTGGGTGCTTCGATGAACGCGGATCGGCCCAGCCATGGTGTGATGCGGTTCCTGATGGGCAAGGGCAAAAGGGTGATCCCGGTCAATCCGGGCCATGCCGGGGAGGTGCTGCTGGGCGAAACCGTCTATGCCAGTTTGAGCGATGTTCCAGCGGGTTTTGCCGTCGATATGGTCGATGTGTTCCGCCGATCCGATGCCGTGCTGCCGATTGTCGAACAAGCGGTAGCCGATCTGCCGCATCTGCGCGTGATCTGGTTGCAACTGGGGGTGGAGAGTGTGGCAGGCGCAAAGATTGCGCAAGCCCATGGCGTGAAGATGGTGCAAAACCGCTGCCCGGCAATCGAATGGCGTCGGCTGGGACTTTGAAGGTGCAGCTTTACGGACGGGCGGCTTTCTCGGCGATGCCCGATTGCCCTTCTCGCCGCGTCAGTTCCGCCTCGACATCCGCCAACGAAACATCGCGCGCGGCCAGCATTACCAGCAGGTGATAAAGCACGTCTGCAGCCTCTGCCGTCAGCTTGGCGCGGTCGCCTTTGACGGCCTCGATAATCGCCTCCACCGCTTCCTCGCCGAATTTTTCGGCACATTTTTCCGGGCCTTTGGCCAAGAGTTTCGCGGTCCACGAGGTTTCGGGGTCGGCGGTTTTTCGGGCGGCGATGGTTGCGGCGAGGCGGTCAAGGGCGGTCATGTCACAGCACCTTTTGCAGACATAATTCTATCACGGAGAGTTTTCAGCACCGCGTCCTGCTCCTCAGGCGATTGAAACGCATTTGCGGGAATGGCGAAATAATCCAGCGCACCCGCAAGGATCAATATCCCGTTTTTACCTTTTATCACATCGACGATATGCGACCAATAAATTGTGGTGGTTGAGGCGGCATTCGCGATGGTCAAACCGGCATCCGACAGGGTAAGGGTGGTTGGCCCAGAGCGGAATGGCGAGGTTGAAACGGTTTTCCAAAGGCGCGCTTGCCTTTTGAATGCCAGACATAACATCAAAGCGGTGATCGAGATCACAAAAAACATATAAATCGGGCTGGCAATATCGTAGCCGCGACTCATGGCAACCGGCAGCGCCGCTGCGGCAAAAAGAAGTGAGCCGTAAAAACCCAATCTCCATTTGTTAAATCCCTGCGGAAGTGCTCTCTTTGTCAGCATCAGGCAGGTGGCTTTGTGATTAAACCCTGCAAGATCGTAGCGCAAAGTTGGATTCTGGTCGGTCATGGCAACCTCATGGGAATACCGGCGGCGGCCATATGGGCCTTGGCCTGCGCAATGGTGAAATCGCCAAAATGGAAGATCGACGCCGCGAGCACCGCACTTGCACCGCCGATGATCACACCTTCGACAAGGTGATCCAGCGTGCCAACGCCGCCCGAAGCGATGACGGGGATCGGCACCGCATCGGCAATTGCGCGGGTCAGGGCAAGGTTGAACCCGGCGCGGGTGCCGTCGCGGTCCATCGAGGTCAGCAAAATCTCCCCCGCGCCTTTCGCAGCAACCGTTCGGGCGAATTCCACCGCGTCGATGCCGGTCGCATTGCGCCCACCATGGGTGAAAATCTCCCATTTGCCCGGTGCAATGGTCTTGGCATCAATCGCCACAACGATACATTGCGAGCCGAAGCGGTCGGCGGCTTTGGCGACCACATCGGGATCGACAACAGCGGCGGAGTTGAAAGACACCTTGTCCGCCCCCGCGAGCAGCAGCGCACGGACATCGTGATGGCTGCGCACCCCTCCCCCCACCGTCAACGGCATGAAGCAATGCTCCGCGGTGCGGGTGACGAGATCGAACATTGTGCCGCGGTTTTCATGGGTGGCGTGGATATCGAGAAAGCACAACTCATCCGCGCCGGCGGCATCATAGGCGCGCGCGGCCTCGACCGGATCACCGGCATCGCGAAGCCCGACGAAATTCACGCCTTTGACCACGCGGCCGTCGGCGACATCGAGGCATGGGATGATACGGGTTTTCAGCATGGGATGACTTTTACGCTGTGAATAGGGGTTCGAGCAAGGGGTGAGACGGGCACGGGGGCGTTGCCCCCCTTGGCCTGAAGGCCAATCCCCCCAGGATATTTTTGAACAGATGAAAGCGATGTCAGATCTTCAGGGCTTGCAAGGCGGAAGCCAGATCAATCGCACCATCATAAAGCGCGCGGCCGGAAATGGCACCGGCGATGATGCCGGTTTCCTTCAACGCGATCAGATCGGACATCGAGGACACGCCGCCCGAAGCGATAACCGGAATGGTGACGGCGCGGGCCAGCTTTTCGGTGGCCTCGATGTTCGGACCTTCCATCGCGCCGTCGCGGTCGATGTCGGTGTAGATGATCGCAGCGACGCCAGCATCCTCAAAGCTGCCTGCCAGATCACTTGCCATCACGTCGGTTTCGTTGGCCCAACCTTTGGTTGCTACTTTGCCCCTGCGCGCATCTATCCCGACCGCGACCTTGCCGGGAAAGGCAAGCGCCGCCTCCCGCACCAGCGCCGGGTTTTCCACCGCGACAGTGCCAAGGATGACACGCGACAGACCTTTGGCGAGCCAGCCCTCAATCGTTGCCATGTCGCGGATGCCGCCGCCAAGTTGGCACGGCACCTTTACGCGCGCCAGAATCGCCTCCACTGCCGCTGCGTTCACCGGTTGACCCGCAAAGGCGCCGTTGAGATCGACCAGATGCAGCCATTCACAGCCTGCCCCCTCAAAAAGTGCCGCCTGCGCTGCCGGATCATCGCCGAAAACCGTGGCCGCATCCATTTCACCGCGCAACAGGCGCACGCATTGCCCATCCTTCAGGTCGATGGCGGGAAAGAGGATCATTCGGCGCTCCTGTCAAAACGGGTTGCGCGGCTTTTGACACGCCCGGAGGCGGTTGCCAAGCGGACTGCGCCAAAACCGGCACACGCCGCAAATCCGACGCGACCCAACGTCAGACTTGATCGGCGCACGGAATATCGCGAAGCTGCACGGGAGGAGATTTTGGGAGGAGCCAAAATGAAGAAATTGATGATCGCGGCCGCACTGACGCTGATGGCTGGGGTGGCCCATGCCGATCCAGTGGAAGGCACGTGGAAAACGCAGGTCGATGACGGTGCCTACGCCTATGTCAAATTCGCGCCTTGCGGTGGCAAGCTCTGCGCCGTGATCGCGCGCACGTTCAAGGATAGCGGCGAATATAAATCCCCCAATCTCGGCAAGCGACTGGTCTGGGATATGTCGCCCAATGGCGGTGGTGCTTATTCGGGTGGCAAGATCTGGCAGCCTTCGACCGGCAAGGAATACAAGTCAAAAATGACGCTGGAGGGCAATACGCTCAACGTCTCCGGTTGCTGGGGTCCGATCTGCAAGAAACAGGTCTGGAGCCGCGTGAAGTAAAGCGCAGCTTTCGGGTCGTTCGGGGGCGGGTTTATGCGTAGTCAGGGGCTTGGCCTCTGATAAGGATTGCGAAAATGCCCGCCCCGACGCTAAAAATGACGATGAGCCGCAGCGATTGGATTCTGCTGGGTGTGCTTTCGCTTTTGTGGGGCGGGTCGTTCTTTTTTGTGCAACTGGCGGTTGGCCATCTGCAGCCGTTCACCATCGTTTACCTGCGCGTGACGCTCGCTGCGGCGGCGCTCGGGATTGTCCTGATGGTCACCGGCACCGCGTTCCCCAAAGGGGCGGCGGCATGGCGTGCTCTTTTCGTCATGGGCCTGATGAACAATGCGCTGCCGTTTTCATTCTTTGTACTGGCGCAAGGGGAAATCGGCTCCGCCTTGGCCGCGATCCTGAACGCGACGACACCGCTGTTCACCCTGGTCGTCGCCCATTTCGCCACCACGGATGAGCGAATGACGCCGGCCAGAACCCTCGGCCTGCTCGTCGGCTTCGGCGGGGTGCTTGTGATGATGAACGGCGCCGCACTGCATTCGGGCGGGGTTACGGTGGCGGCGCAGATCGCCTGCCTTGCCGCCGCGCTCTGCTATGCTTTGGCGAGCGTCTGGGGACGGCGGTTCAAGGGACTTGGCGTGCCGCCGCTTGCAACCGCTTTCGGGATGCTTTGCACCTCCAGCCTGATATTGCTGCCTTTGGTTCTGCTCCATGATCGCCCATGGCAGGGGCCATTGCCGGGCGCTGTGCCACTGGCGGCGATTCTTGGGCTGGCTGTGCTGTCGACCGCACTTGCCTATCTGATCTACTTTCGATTGCTGGCGCGTGCAGGGGCTGTGAACCTTGCACTCGTCACCTTCCTGATCCCGGTCAGCGCGATTGCCTTGGCGATTCTGGTGCTGGGGGAGACGCTGGCATCGCGCCATATCGCCGGTATGGCATTGATCGCAGCGGGGCTGGCGGTGATCGACGGGCGTGTATTGCGGCGACGTTAAGGTGCCCAGCGCAGGAAATTGCCAATCAGGCGCAGGCCGTTGGCCTGACTCTTTTCTGGATGGAACTGCGTACCGATGATGTTGTCACGCCCGACTATTGCGGTCACCTCACCCGCGTAATCGACGTGTGCCAAACGTTGCGCCGGGTCAGTCACACGGAAATGGTAGGAATGGACGAAATAGGTGTGATCGCCACTGGCAAGCCCCGCCAGCACCGGATGCGCCGCCCCTGCCCCGCTGAGCGCGAGGTCATTCCAGCCCATATGCGGTACTTTCAACGCGGGATCGGCCGGGGTGATCCGCACAACCTCGCCACCGATCCAATCGAAACCCGGAGTGTCGTGATATTCCCGCCCCACGGTCGCCAACATCTGCATACCGACACAAATCCCCAGAAACGGCACGGCGCGGCGGGTCACACCATCCTCAATTGCTTCAAACAAACCGCCAAAGCTGCCAAGCGCCGACCGGCACGCCGGGAACGCACCGTCACCGGGCAACACGATGCGATCCGCCCGCGCGATATCATCGGGGTGTGAGGAAACCAGGATGTCACCACCGCCAACCTCCGCCGCCATGCGTTGAAATGCTTTTTGCGCGGAATGGAGGTTGCCAGAATCGTAATCGACCAGAACTGTCAGCATTCAAAGGCTGCCCTTTGTCGAAGGAATTGCTCCCGTCTGGCGCGGGTCCATTTCCACCGCTTCGCGCAGCGCGCGCGCGACTGCCTTGAAGGCAGCTTCGGCAATGTGGTGGCTGTTGATCCCGTGGATCAGATCGACATGCAGCGTGATGCCGCCATGGGTAGACAGTGCCTGAAAGAACTCGCGCACCAGTTCGGTATCGAAGGCGCCGATCTTTGCCGTCGGAAAGGGCACGTTCCACACCAGAAAGGGCCGCGCTGACAGGTCCAAGGCACAACGTACCAGCGCGTCATCCATCGCGAGATGAAAGCTGCCATAGCGGCGGATGCCGCGCTTGTCACCCAACGCCTTTACCAATGCCTGCCCCAGCGCAATCCCGCAATCCTCGACCGTATGGTGATCGTCGATATGCAGATCACCCTTGGCCGTTATCTCAATGTCCGTCAGCGAATGACGGGCGAGCTGGTCCAACATATGATCGAAAAAACCAATCCCGGTCACCATCTTCGAAACACCTGTCCCGTCGAGATTGACCGTAACTGAAATCTTCGTCTCATTCGTATCACGGCTGAGGCTGGCCTTGCGCATCATCGGCTCCGGGGTCAGTTGCAATTGCACCGGGGTTATAGGCGTCTGCCCCCCCGTTGGAAAGACCCAAGCCTTGCCGCCCACCGAACGGTGCCGGGGTTGCTGAAGGGCAATTGGCCCCGGTTACGCGACCATATCGAACTCTTTGATCTGGGCGTCTTGGTTTACTTCAGCCTCGGTCGCGGGGATATTATCGCTAGGCGTTATTTGCATCCGTTGCCAGGCAGGTGATTGCTTTGGCAATCACCGAGACCCGCCGTCAAACCATTTCAGCGTTTCGAACGCCATCTCCTGCTGTGTTTTCCATGAACTGCACCGACGCATTATTTCGGTTTTGTAAAGGCCGTTGATGGACTCAGCCAAGCGTTGCCGATTGCCCGTCAATGCATGTTTACCGGAAGCGGTGTATAGGCCGCTAACACCCTGTCTCTTAGGAACATTTCCTGGTGAAATGGTGCGGCAATCCCAAAGCCTTCTGCAATCGCTGGTCCAACCTCATCGCTGGGCTGAATGCGCGCCCGGATCTTCAGTATCGGCGTGGCGTGCATGTGAGCTGGATCAGGATGGTGGCACCCCCTCCCGAAATCCCCTCAGAACCGATCTCGCCGCAAGCTGGCAGATCGCCGGGGAAAATGTGATCATCCGGGATGACACAAATAACATGGACCGGTTTTGCGGCCGGTTTTCATTCCATTCATCCCACAACCCCGATAAACTCTCGCCACTCCCCCTTGCTCATGCCCGAAGTTTCCTGCGTAACCTCCTCGCCCTTGAGCATCCGGCGCACACACTCAATCGCTGTGCCGCTCAGGGTCGCGCCGCCCATCCGGTAATCCTCAAACGCGGCGAAAGCGATGGGCACCCAATCCGCCACCACTTTGCAGATCGCATCGGCATAGACGCGGATTTCATACTGCGCGTGGGCGTCGGCGCGCAGACGCAGGAAGTGGAACAGGTTGTGCAGATCGACCTTCCAATACCATTGGGTATAGATGCTGGCCGGCAGGTTCATGCGCGCCAACTCCCGCGCCAGACCCTGTTGCCCCTCCTGGCTGAGCATTTCTTCATAATGGTCATAGGCCATATTCGAATCGCGTTTCAGCATTTCCAGCACCTTTGCTGCCTCCGCCCCCGTCAGAACCTCACCCCGGCCCTGGTTGTTCACCAGTGATTGCGCCGCGAGATGTTCCGGCGCGGGGACGTAGAACTCCCGATCCAGAATCGAGTAGCGGGCGGAGTATTCGTTGACGTTGGCGGTACGGTGGCGGATCCATTGGCGCGCCACAAACACCGGCAATTTGACGTGCAGCTTGATTTCACACATCTCGAACGGGGTCGAATGCCAATGGCGCATCAGATAGCGGATCAGGCCTTCGTCATTGGAAACGTGTTTGGTTCCGGCACCATAGCTGACACGGGCGGCCTGCACGATGGCGGCATCATCGCCCATATAGTCGATCACCCGGATGAAGCCGTGGTCAAGCACCTCATGCGCGCGGTAAAGATGCGCCTCCATCCCATCGGAAACCGCGCGCAATGTGGGCTTGGCGGTGGCGCGCTGCGCCTCGATCTCGGCAATCTGGTCGGGGGAAAGGGACATTTGCAGCCTCATGTCTGATGGATGAACCCCACATCTATGGGGCGTTCGGCGGCAGCATACGAGATGCAGGGCAGCAGGGGCAAGGCCGCAAAACCACGCGACCTTTTTGCACCAAAGCGCATGGCTTCACGGGGCGGTGATTGACATTGAAGGGGGCCGACGGGCATTGTTTCGGAAAAAAGAGGCAATCGAGTAGGCATCATGAAATCTTCGATCCTGGCCCCTTGGGCCGTGACCCTTGTACTATCTGCATGCAGCGGAAACTCTTTGCTTCCCGATGACACGACGGGTGGAGGCGGTGCAGGCACCGGCGCGACTGCTCCGGTGTTGGTCCCAGACGACTTGAAAGGCCATCTGTCCAGCGCGAAGGTGATCAAAGGCATCGGTGGCAACCCGGACACGCTTTTGATTGCAATCAGCGGCATAGATACCACGCCGATAAATGCAAACTGGAAACGTGAGCCGCGCGCGGATGTGCCGGGCTATGTTGCCTTTGCGGTTCAAGAGGACCCGCTTGACCGATTGTTCTTTGGACTTGCCGCCAGCAGCGTTGATGGGTCGACGAGTGCAATTGTCGCCGGCGATGGCGGTCAGTTCAACACGGCCTCCCAAGGCACAACATATGCGCGGACGGGTGCCTATACGCCACCTGACGCGACCGGTCCAGGTTCCGGAAACGGTCAGGTTTCGTATAAAGGGAAATATGCCGGATTGTGGAATGGTGGCGGCGCAAGAAATATCGCGAAGGACATCGTTGGGCGTCCCAATACAGTGCCCGAGGAAGTGCCGGGGCAAGCCGTAAGGGTGACTGGCGATGTGTTCGTCAATGCAAACTTCGCCGACAATCAGATCAACGGCGTGATCAAGGGGAGAGTTGCGCAAGGCGTTGCTGTCACCAATGACCCGGCGGACCCCCGGTACAGGGATGGTGTCGCGCTTCAACTGGAAAATGTGGTGTTGACGATCACCGATATTCAACCCAACGGTACCTTTTCCGGCAGTTCGAACCGCCCCGGAATCATCAGTCCAAATAAAGACGCAACCGGTAAGTATGGTGGCGTAATTGGTGGTGCCAACGGATCCAGCATCGCTGGTTCGGTTTTCATGGATGAGAAAGTGTACAACGACGCGGATACAAAGATCGAAGGCGCAATTGAACGTGGCGTGTTCGTGCTGGATCAATGCGGGCTGACCGCAACGGCAGGCGAGAGTTGCACTGGAACGGCCCCCGAATACACTGGCCCGTAAGGCAATGCAGTGGTTGCGCATAGCAGCATTTCTCGCAACCGCCGTTTTGGCGGCTCCGATGGGATTGGCGCAAAGCGCAGCACCGGAGCTTGACCAGACTGTCAGCGTGCAGGAGGCGCGCGCCATGGGTTTGGCCGCGATTCAGCAGGGCCGTCCCGATATAGGGTTGGAAATCGCGACGGTTTTGGTGCAAAAGGACAAAGCCGACAGTTTCGCGCATTTCCTGAACGCCAACAGCCTGTTGCGTCTGGGCCACTTCCGTGACGCGGAAGCCGCGGCGAAACAAGCCTACCATTATTCCGAAACGCCGGAGCAATCCTACCAATCCGCGCATCTGGCGGCAGAATTGGCGTTCCGGCGCGGGGCGTTGACGACATCGCAATGGTGGCTGCGCAAATCAGCCGAAGCCGCACCCGATGCCGAGCGCAAGGATGAAACCATCGCGCAGTTTCAAGCGGTGCGAGCGCGCAACCCTTGGGCGGTGAAACTCGCCTTCTCCATGCAGCCGTCGGACAATGTGAACAATGGCAGTTCCGGTCAGTACAATATCATCGACGGCTTGCCCTATGTCGGCAGCCTGAGCGCCGATGCGCAGGCGGTGAAGGGCATGGTTGCCACTGGCGCGGTCAGCCTCGGCTACCGTTTGCGCCAATCGCAAAGCAGTGAAACCACAGTGGGCGCGGATATCTCGCTGCGGCGGGTTAACCTGAGTGCGGCGGAAAAAGTGCGGCTGGGCGGCGATCCGGGGTTCGGTTCCAGCCGCTATTCGATGTCGTTGCGACATGAGTGGCGCGTTGACACGAACCCGCAGCAGTTCAGCGTTGAGGGTGAGTTGGGGCGTCAGATCTATCAAAGCGGCGACGATTACAGCTTTCTGGGCCTGAGTTTCGGGCATCGTATCCCAATCGGTTCGACGGCACTTCTCGACTCTGCGCTGGATTTGGAACTGCGATCAAAACAGCCGGGCCAACGCGGCGACCGTAATTTCGGCATTCGCAGCACGGTGCTGCGGCAACGGAGCAATGACGACATCATCACCGCAAGCGTTATCGTCAACCGGTTCGACACGGCAACCGATGGGCGCAGCAGCACATTGGTCGGCGCGCAGATCGGCTATTCGCT
>NZ_JAKDLJ010000275.1 GCF_030452865.1 Pseudorhodobacter sp. | reverse complement strand
GCGAATGCGGTGAACAGTTTTGCCGCTTCCATATTCGGCGTGTTCTTGGCGACAACCCAATAAGCGCGGTCAATTTCTGCTTGATTCCATGTCGCAGCCACCGGCGCACCAGCGTCAAGCGCCTCATAGTAGCGGCCGTGCCAAATTCCGATCATGTCGACTTCGCCGTCACGCAGGATCTGTGTTGATTGCGCACCGGCAGTCCACCAGACGCGAACATGCTCTTTAATTTGGTCAAGTTTGGCAAAGGCGCGTTCGATGTCGAGCGGATAAAGATCCGCCATCGCGACGCCATCGGCCAGCAATGCCAAGGGGATCACCCGCGCCGGATAGCGTTGCAGGCTGCGCGTGCCGGGAAAGCGCTCGACATCCCAAAAATCGGCCCAGCTTTGTGGAGTGCCATCCCAGCCCTTATCCGTGCGCCAAGCCAACATTGTTGCAAAGGCATGGCTGGCTGCGCCATTTTCAAACAACCCGCCTTCATAGGGTGCGTCAATGGGTTCCAGCAGACCCGCTGCATTGGCACGAACCAACTCAGCACCGCCCAATGTGGTCACGTCAAACTCATAGACACCGGTTGCCACTTGCTGCGCCAGTTTGGCAAAGGAGACCGGAGAAACGGTATTCACTTTGATCCCGGTTGCCGCGGTGAAAGGGTCAAACAGATTGGCCTGTGCCGCCTCCAGCCACGGTCCGCCCCAAGAGTTGATATACATGTCCTTTGTCTGCGCGCGCACGATTTGCGGCGCTGCAAGTGTTGTGGCGACGGTGGCCGCAGTCCCTTGAAGGAACAAGCGGCGGCTGGGCCGTGGTAGCGCGGTATTGCTTGATTTGATCATGGGTTGGGTTCCCTCAACTGTCGGAGTTACGGAATGTTGCGCGGTAAAGACGCAACCAGTTTTCGTGGGTTATCTTGGCAACCTCTTCTTCGGAGAAGCCCACGTTACGAAGGCCGCCCGGAATTTTGTCCATATCTTGAAGCGACTGGAACCAGTCGGGCGGTGCTGCCTTGCCGGGCCGTGCGGCTGACGCTGAGCCATAATCACCGCTGCGTGTCCAACGCCCCATGCGCATCCATGCATAATCGGGGGCGGTGAAGTTGTGGCTGCGGTCGGTGCCAATGGCGACGCTGTCGATGCCGGCGATATCGACCGTGCGGGCGACCATCTCGCACCAGTTTTCCAGTGGGCCGGAATAGTAATCGCCGGTGATGTTGCGGTAAGCGGCGCAGCCGATCACGCCACCTGACTGCGCAAGTGCGCGCAGCACATCGTCTGATTTGTTGCGCTTATGTGCAAACAGGCTGTCAGCATTGGCATGGGTGACTGCAATCGGCTTTTCCGATGCCTCAATTGCCATCAGGGTGGAGCGGTTGCCGACATGGCTGCAATCAACCAGCATCCCTGTGCGATTCATCTCTAGGATCACTTCGCGGCCAAAGCGGGCAAGCCCGGAATCCTCAGTCTCATAGCAAGACCCAGCCAGTTCATTTTGGTTGTTATAGGTCAGTTGCACCACACGGACGCCAAGTTCGGCGAAAACTTCTACCAGCCGGATGCGCCCCTCAAACAGGTTGGCATTTTGAAAGCCGAGGATGGCGGCAATCTTGCCGTCTGTTTGGGCGCGAATAATATCGTCTGGGGTTAGGGCAATGGCCGCTACATCGACATTCTCGCTGATCAGATCGCGCCAACGCCCGAGACTATCAAGGCTTTCAACCGTGCCTTCCCAAAAGCCGCAGGTCACGGTTACGCCGGTCACCCCGGCGGATCTCAATGCGATGAAGGAGTCGCGGTCGAAGTGACCGCATTGCAGCCCGTCAATAATCGGTGTCATGTGCTTGCTTTCTGTTTCTGGTCTTTGACTGTTCCGACGAAATTGACATCGGTGTCGTCATCATTGTCAGTGCGGCCAATAACTTTGCCGTCCTCGGTCACGATCACCGGCCCGGCATGACGGCGCGAGGCCGTAGAGTCAGGTGTCAATGCGGACTGCGCGAGTGCATAAATCCGCCACCAAAGAGCCGCAGGTATTGCGCACCCATCCTGCATCACGCGGTCAAGCAGCGGGTCGGCGCGCGCAGTTGCAGTAGCCCTAAGGGTTTGCCCTTTTATTGTGACCGCAAGCCCCGATCGCAGACCCAAAGCAACGGCGATGCGGAGTTCTGCGGGGTCTGTGACCTGTGTTACTTTGATGCGTGCAACAGCACCCTTTGCCACGGCCAATCCAAGCAGATCTAGCAAGGACGGCACGATGAACCATGCATGTTGCCCGCCACCGTCCAGCGTCATGCCATCAAAAGCCAGACGGCTAGGATCCGCAATCAACAGTTCGGGCAGGCGGGTTTCCAGCAAGGCAAAGCCCCCCAAGCCCAGTGCTTGTGACATCATCACCACATCGCCGACCATCAGTGCAAACCCTTTGGGCAGGGCTGTCAGGGACAAGATACGCTCGCTCATCATGCGCATTTCGCGCGGCATTACGCACAGCATTTCAGGAGTGGTCATTGGCAGGGTTCCTCAGGATAAAACCAGCCGGCCCCATGCCCCGCGCGGATGTCGTCGCGAGTTGGCGCCCCGTGATAAAGCACACCGCGCAGATTGCGTTGCAAAAAGTCACGGGTTTTGTCGATGCCGTGAAGGGCAACGTTCATCAACCGGACCAGATCAATCGGCACAAAGTCAGTGGCATTGATATTTGCGTGCGGAGAATGAAAATATCTGCGGCGAAGCCCTTGGACGCGCCCAACCATTTGGCGATGTGCGGGATGCGATAACAAGAATAATGCCATAGGTTGATCAGCAGGCGCCGCTGCCAGATCGGCGCGAAGACGTTGGATGTCGCCGGGCAAATCAAGGCCCAAGTCACGCGCATCGGGGGCTTCTTCGCGCAACCCTCTCCGGGGTTCTTCGGCGGTTTCGGATTTATACCAAACGTAATCACGCGCACTGGCCGCGGTCATGTCGGTGGTTAGTGCCCAGTCATATTCTGTATCAATCACAGCCGCCAATTCGCCCGCGGTCATCACGGGGTCCACCGTGAATTCGTCGGCCCCGCCAATCCCGGTCAACAGTGCATCAGTGCGGTCCGGCACCAATTCGATCATCATTGATAACAGGGTTTCATAACTTTCGGGTGCCAGACTGGCTTCGGCATCACGTGCCAGCGCATCCAACTCAAAGCGGGTAACATGGCCCCGCAGCGTGCCTTTATCGCGTAATTCCGCCAGCAAAGGCAGCAGGCTTCTTAGGTCCAGCGCGATCTGGGTGCTGGAGGTGAATGTTTCATAGCGCATCCGATCTTGTTCACGAAACACTGCTGCGCGACGGATTAGCGTTATCAGTATATCAAAGCGCGGATCACCCAAACCAAGTTCCATCGCCAGCGCCTCTGCAATGGCGGTTTCACGCGCTGTCAGCCATGAATCAATCAATCGCGGATGTTTTTGCACGAAGAAGATCAGCCCCAGCGCAGAGCCGTTCCCAACCCCGATAAACCGGCGTAGCGCTGGATCCAGCGGAACTGCTTTGTCTGATTTGTGGCGCGCCAAATGCTCCACCAGATCGCAGGAAAACTCTCGCATCAGGTAGGCAACAAGAAGTTGCGCCTCCAGCATGCCACCCATTACATGCGACGCGCCAAGCGACGGAAAGGGGCGGGTGCCAAAAGTGCCGTTCCCGTCCAGCCCGGTGTTGCGCATCAGGTAGCAGACGGAGTTAATATCTTCGATCGAAGGTTGATGCCCCTCGGCCAAAGCGTTCAACGTGGCGTCAAATACCCGCATCGAGCGGTTCGATCTGCACCAGATCAGCGCATTTGGCGTTGCCCGGCCGCGATAGAGCAACGGCAACTGCTCGCGCGCATGTGTAATATCTGCTTCCGTTGCTGGGCCTTCGTTTAGGGTGCCTTTCATATCCCAGGCGCGTCCGATGATGCGGCCTGTGCGGCCCTCCCGGCTTGGTGCATATGAAAAAGCGATAAAGCTGAATTCTTGTGTTGGCGATTTGATAGAATAGACGGCTGTGCCTTCGGCATTGGCATTCACGTCAAAGCGCTGGATATTGATATCCCAGCGTTCTCGGATCATTTTTGCCATGAAAGCGCGCGCACCGCTGAAACGGCTGGGCTGGATCGCAGCCAGTCTTTCGGGTTGCATCATGGCACGCCAATCACGCAGGCCGGGGCGGCCATCTTCGCCGGAAGTGTGCATGCTCGATTTTGTCACGGGGTATTCCCTTGCAAGATGCGGGTCAGTTTCGCCGCCGAGTCGAGAACCGGCTGACGAAAGCGTTCAAGTTCAAACCGGCTTTCCGGCACTACGATGGAAAGGGTTGCGACGCAGCGGCCATGCAAGTCATAAACTGGGGCCGCAACCGCCCTGACCCCTTTGTGGGTGTAGCCGCTCGACAGCGCGTAGCCGTTGGCGCGTGTTTCTTGCAGGATCTCGTCCGTTGCCAGCGGGTGCGCGCCGTCACGCAGGCGTTGCAGTGTATGTTCATCGGTAAAAGCTGCCAGCACTCGGCCAGAGGCGGAGCCGTCCAACGCCATCGTCGTGCCAATCTTTTGGTCTGCACGCAGCAGGCTGTCTGATTCAACCCGCGCAACGATGCAGGGCAATCCACGGTCCAGGACCGACAGTGAAGCGGTTTCCTTTACCTGCCATACCAGTTCTGCCAGAACCGGCTCTGCGCGCAGCCCGAAATCAGCTTGATCCATTGCAGCCGATGCCAGTCGCGCGGGCAGCATCGACAGTCGATATCCGCCTGCTGTGTCCTGCTCCAACCATCCTGCTGCGACTAAAGTTAGCAATCGCTGATAGGCTGTTGCCCGTGACAAGCCTGTCGCATCGGCAACTTCGGCCAATCGCTGTGGTCGCGTTTGCTGGCCAAAGTAGGTCAGAATTTCGAGCGTGCGTAATACGGTCGAAAGTGGCCTAACGCCGCCTTCTCCGGCTTTAGAAGTTTGTATTCTATTTGAATATGTAT
>NZ_JAKDLJ010000274.1 GCF_030452865.1 Pseudorhodobacter sp. | reverse complement strand
ACAACGATCTCCTTGACGACATATTTCAGCGCATCCGCAACCGATTGCAGAACGCCCCAAGCCCCCACCACGTTCGGCCCGCGCCGCATCTGTACGGCGGCCCAAACCTTGCGGTCGCCATAGACAAGAAACAGCAGAGAGATCATCACAAAGGCGATGACCAGAAGGCTCTGCGCGACGATCAGCAACGTGATCCCCAATCCGGTTTGCAGAAAATCAGACATATCGCCTCTTATCCCCTAGCCGCAGTTTTTATCGTCAGATCAGTCATCATATCGTCGGTATCCCTTGCGCACCGCAATCGCGCACCGTCACTTCGGCGTCAATCGTTGCGACCCCGCGCGGCAATGCCGCCGAGATGGTGTAAACCGCATCCCCGCGCCAATTACCACCGCTTTGTGAAACAGTGGTCCGCACATGGCGGGCAAAACCAAAGCCCCGGATCAACGCATATTGCGCGGCTGCACATCGCCCATACGCCTCCACATCCGCCTGATCCCGTGCGCCTTTCATGGCGACATGGAAATTCACCAGATCACCATCGAGAAGCACGGTCTGGATGCCACTGTAGGTTGGGTTGAACGGCTTTTCCTCGGCCACTTTTCCATCTGCCTGCGGCACGCAAGCCGACAACCCGGCCAAGGCCAGTGCTGAAAGGAAAAAGGGCGCGCGCTGTTGCATCATCTACTCCGCTGCGACGGGCTTTTCCGCCCGTGCTTTGGCAATTGCCGAAAGTTCACCCATCAGCGCGGAGGCCCGCGCGATGGGGTTGGTCAGATAGTAATCCTTGACTGCAACACGAAAACTGGCGTTGGCCGGATCGCGCAGCGGGATCCGCTGCCAGACATTTTCGGGAACCTCGTCAATCGCGCCCAGATGCGGCACCTCCGAAATCAACGCACGGCGCAGCGCAGCCAGACTGTCCCACGGCAACGCCGCACCCAATTCCGCCGACAAAGCCCGCAGGATCGCCCAGTTTTCCTTGGCCTGTCCCGGCGCAAACCCTGCGCGCGCCGCCAGTTGCGGGCGGCCTTCGGTATTGACGAACAGCCCCGATTCCTCGGTATAGGCCGCCCCCGGAAGAATGATATCGGCCCGATGTGCGCCACGGTCACCGTGCGAGCCTTGATAGATCACGAATGGCCCTGCCCCGATCTCCACCTC
Source organism: Pseudorhodobacter sp. (assembly GCF_030452865.1). Classification (GTDB taxonomy): domain Bacteria; phylum Pseudomonadota; class Alphaproteobacteria; order Rhodobacterales; family Rhodobacteraceae; genus Pseudorhodobacter. The sequence goes on along the minus strand of NZ_JAKDLJ010000274.1, from coordinate 3,846 downwards.
ATCCGCGCCAAGGTTATAAACCACTTCGACCCCATCCAAAGCCGCCGAGATGCCGCCATCGGTGACAGCCCCCACATCCATCGCACCGACGCGACCCGCCGCTGTGTGCAAGATCAGCAGCTTGCTGTCCGACGCTTCCGCCATCTTCATCGCTTGGGAAAGCACCGCCTCGCCATCCGCCTCATTCAACGCCCCCATGCCGACGATGATGATCGACGGATTGGCTTTGATTTCATCGGTACAGGCCGCCCCTGCGAGCTTGGTCAACGCCGCACGGTCCGCGCCCTTGTGGGTGTAATCATACGTCAAATCCACCGCCGCGCCGACCAGATCGACGTTGCAACCATTGGTCCAGGCCTTGCGGATACGCGCGTTCAGCACCGGGCTTTCGAGGCGCGGATTGGTCCCGATCAGCAGAATGTATTTCGCCGCGTCGATATCCTCGATCCGCGCGGTTCCGACGTAACCACCGCGATTGCCCGCAGGCAGTTTCGCGCCATCGGTGCGGCATTCAACATGCCCCCCCAAGCCTTCAACCAGGGATTTGAGACCGTAAGCCGCTTCCACCGGTGCCAGATCGCCAACCAGACCGGCCAGTTTCTTGCCCTTCATCGCCGCAGCCGCCGCTTTCAACGCCTCATCCCAACCGGCTTTACGCAGCTTGCCATTCTCACGGATGTAGGGCGTATCAAGCCGCTGGTTGCGCAACCCGTCCCAAATGAAGCGGGTCTTGTCGGAAATCCACTCCTCATTCACGCCGTCATGGTTGCGCGGCAGGATGCGCATAACTTCGCGGCCCTTGGTATCCACCCGGATATTGCTGCCAAGCGCATCCATCACGTCGATGGTTTCAGTCTTGGTCAATTCCCACGGGCGGGCTGTGAAGGCATAGGGCTTGGAGGTCAGTGCGCCCACCGGGCACAGATCAATGATGTTGCCTTGCAGGTTGCTGTCGAGCGTCGCGCCGAGATAGGTGGTGATTTCCGTGTCTTCGCCACGGCCAATCGCACCCATTTCCGGGACGCCTGCCACTTCCGTGATGAACCGGACGCAGCGCGTGCACTGGATGCAGCGGGTCATCACCGTCTTGACCAATGGGCCCATATATTTGTCTTCAACGGCGCGCTTGTTCTCGTGATAACGCGAGGAATCCATGCCGAACGCCATCGCCTGGTCCTGCAGGTCGCATTCGCCGCCCTGATCGCAAATCGGGCAATCGAGTGGGTGGTTGATCAGCAGGAATTCCATCACGCCTTCGCGGGCTTTCTTGACCATGGGGGAGTTGGTCTTGACCACAGGTGCCTGACCCTCCGGACCGGGGCGCAAATCCTTGACCTGCATCGCGCAAGAGGCTGTCGGCTTCGGCGGGCCGCCCACCACTTCGACCAGACACATCCGGCAGTTGCCCGCAATCGTCAGGCGTTCATGGTAACAAAAGCGCGGAATTTCGATCCCTGCCACTTCCGCTGCCTGAATCAGCGTCATTGCGCCTTCAACCTCGACTTCAATGCCGTCGATGATGATTTTCTTGAGGTTGGACATGCCTTTACTCCGCCATCCGCTGTACGGTCGCCGGAACTTCCCGGCCCGCGCTGTTCATTTCCGGCTTCACGCCAGCGTTGATTTCCTTAGGGTAGTTCATGCGCAACCCTCCACGATCAACCAGCTTTCACCCTGAAACCGATCCCGGATCGAGGTTTTTGCCCGACCGTTGCAGAACTGATCCGCCGCGCGCCGCGCCTCCTGCCCTTCCCAGTTCGCGAAGGGCCGTCCGATCCGGGAAACCGAGACCGCACCCGATCCACGCTTGGACACGGTGTAGCTTACGCCGTCCAACACAATCGGCCCGCGCGCAGCCTGCGGCGGCGAGGAGACGCAGCCAGCAAGAGCCGCGGCCGACAAAACTGCGATGGGGCGCAGACAAGGACTCACTGGCAAAGCCCTCCAAATTGATATTCATTCGTTTTATTGAAGTGATGAACGTAATCCGTATCCCAGGCTTTCGGGTCCACCGCGATTTTGCAGAATGCGCCCATTGCGCGAATGGCCATGTCCTGATCTTTCGCACCCGCGACAACCACAGCTTTGTCATGGTCGATAACCTTGAAGACCGGTTTGCCGTCAGGGGTCGTCATGAGGCCGTAGACATCCATATCAGCTTCTTGGCGCACAGACATTTGCGCACCATCTATTGTGACCAGCTGAGCAGCGGCACCCAACGGCGCGTTTGATGTCACACAGCCAGTGAGCAAAACCACCCAGAAAAAGGCAAGTCTATGCAGAGTCATTCCGCCGCCATCGCCCCCATGCGCCCGGTTTTCTGCGCTTTGATCCGGTCCTCGATCTCCTCGCGGAAATGCCGCACAAGGCCCTGAATCGGCCAGGCCGCCGCATCACCAAGCGCACAGATGGTGTGACCCTCGACCTGCTTGGTCACATCGAGCAGCATGTCGATTTCCTCAACCTCCGCCTCCCCGCGCACCAGACGGTCCATCACCCGCATCATCCAGCCAGTACCTTCACGGCAGGGGGTGCATTGGCCGCAGGATTCGTGTTTGTAGAACGCCGACAGCCGCCAGATCGCCTTGATGACATCGGTGGATTGGTCCATCACGATCACCGCTGCGGTGCCAAGGCCCGACTTCTGCTCACGCAACCAGTCGAAATCCATGATCGCCTCATCGCATTGCGCGGCGTTCAGCAGCGGCACCGAAGACCCGCCGGGGATCACCGCCTTGATGTTCTTCCAACCGCCACGCACGCCGCCGCAATGCCGGTCCAGCAATTCGCGCAGCGGAATCGACATCGCCTCTTCCACGACACACGGATTCATCACATGGCCGGAGATGCCAAAGAGCTTGGTTCCTGCATTATTCGGACGCCCGAATGAGGCAAACCAATCCGCACCGCGCCGCAGGATCGTCGGCACAACGGCAATGGATTCCACATTGTTCACGGTGGTCGGGCAGCCATAAAGCCCCGCTCCGGCCGGGAACGGCGGTTTCATCCGCGGCATCCCCTTCTTGCCCTCAAGGCTTTCGAGCAAGGCCGTTTCCTCACCGCAGATATAGGCACCGGCACCATGGGCCAGATAGCAATCGAAATCCCATCCCGAACCGGCAGCATTCTTGCCCAACAGTCCCGCGTCATAACATTCGTCAATCGCGGCCTGAAGCGCCTCTTTCTCGCGGATATACTCGCCACGGATATAGATGTAGCACGCATGCGCCCCCATCGCGAACGAGGCAATCAATGCACCCTCGACCAGCGTATGCGGGTCATGGCGCATGATTTCGCGGTCCTTGCAGGTGCCGGGTTCTGACTCGTCGGCATTGATCACCAGATAAGCCGGGCGGCCATCAGATTCCTTCGGCATGAACGACCATTTCAACCCGGTCGGAAACCCCGCCCCACCACGACCGCGCAGGCCGGAGGCCTTGATCTGATCGACCAGCCAGCCCCGCCCCTGCGCGATGAAACCGGCGGTGCCGTCCCAGTGGCCACGCTTTTTCGCGCCAGCAAGGGAGCGATCATGCATCCCGTAAAGATTGGTAAAGATCCGGTCCTGATCTTTCAGCATTTCATGCCCTCAATTATTCTCTGCGTCGGATCTGTTCCGCCGCCAGATCCGATAGGTTACAATCATTGTCCACAGGAAGGCCGCCAAAGCGGCAAGATCAAACAGGAAGACAAAGCGCGTTTCCCAGCCGAAATGACCGCCGAGCCATTGCGCGCCCATCCACAGAAAGACCGTGCTGCCAAGCACAATCGCGACCAGACGCTGCTGGCGCGCGCTTTCAATCTGCTTCTGGGTCAGTTTGCGTTGCATCGCCTTCAATAAACCTC
>NZ_JAKDLJ010000273.1 GCF_030452865.1 Pseudorhodobacter sp. | reverse complement strand
AGTGCAACAAACAGGAGCACCATCATCATCAGATAGGCAACAATCACCGGCCGATCGAGCAAGTTGATACTATCAATGATCAACTTGCCCATTCCCGGCCAAGCAAAAATACTTTCGGTTACAACTGAAAACGCAATCAGACTGCCGAACTCTAGCCCGATGATCGTAACTACGGGTATCATTAGATTTTTTAGCACATGAACCATGATGACACGGCTTTCACGCAACCCCTTGGCGCGCGCAAACTTCACATAGTCTTGAGGCAAAACTTCTTGGACACCCGCTCGTGTCAGACGCAGCACCATTGATGTCTTGAACAAAGCCAGATTGAGCGCGGGTAGAAAGAGATGGCGCAACCCATCTGCCGTCAAAAACGACCAGCGCACGCCAAATAGTTCTGCCGTTTCACCTCGGCCATTGGAAGGTAACCATCCCAATTCCACTGCAAAGATAAGGATGAACATAAGCCCGACCCAGAACGTCGGCAATGAGAAGCCTAGGATAGAACCACCCATAATAACCTTGGAAGACAACCGCTCAGGATATAGCCCCGCATAAAGACCAAGCGGCAGCCCGACAATCAGCGCAATAACCAAAGCACTGATGGCCAATTCCAGCGTAGCCGGCATACGCTCCAGAATCAGCCCTAGGGCTGGTCGACCAAAAACAAAACTATCGCCAAAGTCACCTTGCAAAAGCCCGCGTAGGAAAATCAAATATTGCTTCCACAAAGGTTGGTCCAAACCGTAATGGGCGATGACGCGCAAACGTTCGGCCTGATTGGCGTCTGGGTTGATTAGAATGTCTACCGGGTTGCCAATTACGCTAACACCAACGAACACAATTATCGTCATTGCCAGAATGACAAATATAGCCTGAATGAGGCGCCGGATCAGTGATGTAATCATGTTGTTTCCCTGTCTTGACGGGTCAGTTTGCCACCTTAACCGAAAGCGACAGACCGTCTCGCCCTGGATCGGCGGCGCCGCGGGAAACACCGCTGGCGTCGATGCTGATCGCGTGCAAAGCAGCAAAAGCAAAGGTCTGCGGCGTGCGCACAACGCCATATCCTTCTTCTTTCAGCTCCGCTTCTACCGACCTGCGGATCCTGTTACAAATGTCGATCTTATTGGAAACACCAACTATTCTGGGGGCCGCGACCGCCTCTAACACCGGCATTTCAAAATCAATCATGTTCATAATGCCTTGGGCGACGGCGGGTGCAATATAGCTGCCACCTGGCGCACCGATTACGATAACTGGTTTGTCACCTTTGAATACGATGGTTGGCGCGGCGGAACTGGGTCGACGCTTGCCCGGCGCAATAGAACCGGGGTGGCCGGGGAAGGGATTAAAACGGCTCATAGTGCCATTGTACATAAAGCCGAGCCCATCAGTGATTGCGCCTGACGGGCTGCCAAGTGTATGCGTCATCGCGACGGCATTACCCATGCTATCTACAACCGAGATGTGGGTTGTATCGCGCTGCGACACATCAAATCGCTTTACGTCAGCACGTTCACCTGCCCGGATTGAGGTGGCATGTTCAGTCGCATGTTCCTTCGACACCAGATGATCCACCGGAACCTCAACATATTGCGGATCACCCATGTTCGAATCCTTATCAATGGTCATCCGCTTCATCGCCTCAAACAGCAGACGAACATGATCGGTACTGGAATGGTCCATCTTGCCGAGATCAAAATGTTCGAGCATTTGCAGCAGCCCGATCAGCGAAAAGCCGGATCCGGGCGCAGGAGAGCTTGCAATCTTGTGGCCGCGATATTCACCCCAAAGCGGCTTGGCCCGCGACAATTCATATTGAGCGAGATCTTCACGCCCAATCAATCCACCATTCGCTGCAAAATCGTCTGCAATCTCCTCAGCAAGTTCACCGTGGTAGAAAATGTCAGACCCACCAGAGCGCGCGATCCGTTCCAGTGTATTGCCCATATCCGGATTGCGCAGAATGTCACCAACATCACGCAATCGCCCATCATCATGGAAATAAACACGGCGACCTGTCGCGGAATAACGCAGCTTATCAAGCGTGTTCGCAAATCCATCATTCGATTGATCTTTTGCCCAATACCAATGCATATGGTCGCGCACCATGAAGCCTTCGCGGGCATATTGAATTGCGGGCGCGATCAGGTCTGCCCAGTCAAACGTGCCATAATCACGCAACGCAGTCTCATAACCCTTCAAGGATCCCGGAGTGCAAATGGATTGGTAACCAATATCCGAGATATTATTTTCGAGGATATAGCCAAAACCGTCGCGGCTTTCTCCCAACACTTTATCAGACCACATGCCAGGCGTCGCGGAAAGCGGAGCTCGGGCATAGAATTCCAACACCTCATGCACGCCTTTTTGCGGCATGTAGACATGGAGCGAACCAAAGCCGCCGATACCACTCATCTGTGGATCAACGACACCTTGAACAAACGCGCAGGCGAGGGCGGCATCCATCGCGTTGCCGCCGCGCTGTAGCACAGCGGCACCCGCTTCTACTGCTTCAGGCTGCGGTGCAGAAATAGTCGCGTTTTTCATTTGCGTGATTCCTTCAAGATGCGTGCGAGAAACGCTTTGACATGGCCTAGCACCTTGATGCGATCATGCGAGACGCCTCCTACCATATCGAGGGTGACATTTACGCCCGCCGCGCGAAATGACTCAGCAAGGCTTTTCAATCGGTCGGGACGGGTGGCTCCAGCATCATTAGCGCCTTCCATCCAATAGCGACTTCCAGGCTTGTGGGTGATTTCCCATGTTTCAAGATCCGCGTCTCCCACCACCATATGAACTGGCACTTTTGCCAGCGCCACCGGGTCGAGATCAATGCCAAAACGCGGCTTAAGGTCGCGCACACCAATCCACCAATCGCGATCAGGGTCCAGCAATGTGACTGATCCCGGCGCGCCTACACTGGCTGCCCAAAGCTTTTCGGGATGCAAGATTGCGAAGCGATGCGCGAAATGCCCACCGCCGGAAAAGCCAAAAATCGCAAATTTTGACCAATCCTGTTGATACTTCGCGGCAACTTCCTCGACCATAGCCAGCACAGCCAGATCATAGCGGATATCGCCCTCTTCCATATATTTGTACCCCGAGCGTGCACCATCTCCCATCACACCAACCGCAAAGATTGGACAAAGAATGGCGCAGTCGTGGTAAAGGCCGAACTCGGCAAATCCATCGCGAAAATCAATCGCAGAGGTCCGCCCCGTGCCATGTACAGCGACTAGAAGTTCAAGCTTACGCCCATCTGCGGCAGTTGGCGGGACGTAAAGCAACATTTGCAGACGCGGATCGGCCTTCGATGCGAAAATTGCCGTTTGACCATAGTCATAGATTGCCTGCGCGCGTTCAGCGGCGGCGCTGGAGCCGAGTTCTTGCATCATCATCTCCTACAGGGGGCGGCATCCGAGGGTCCGGGGCGCATTTTGACTTGCGCCCCGCGACAAGACTATTTCGCGGGCCTGACGTCATAGACCAACGTGTATTTATCGCCGCGCGGCGTATAATCGACGCTTTTCTTAGCTCCCAGAACGACGTTTTCGTAATGCATAGGTAGCAACCACATCCGATTGAAGGTCTTTTCAGACACCTCTTCCAGCAGTGGGCGGCGAGCGTCTTCATCCAATGTGGAGGTGGCCTTATCTAGCAGCGCATCAATCTCTGGATTCACTGATGCCACCACCATTGTAACGTCCGGTGCCTTTATCAGCATCCTTGGTTTGTACCAATGCTAAGGCCGGGTTCGACGCTTCACCGGTGTTTACGCCCCATGATCCCAGAAACATACTGTATTCACCTTCAGAATACTTGTCCGAATACATCGACCAGGGCAGCACTTCGACGCTTGCATCAATACCGATCCGCGTCAGCATCTGACCTGCGGCTTGCAACACTTCGCTGTCGTTCACATAGCGGCCGGATGGACCATGCAGCGTCAGCGCGAATCCATCGGGATAGCCTGCATCTGCCAAAAGTGCCTTGGCAGCTTCTGGGTCATATTTGATCTTTTCAACCTTATCTGAATGCCCAAAGTAGCCTTCCGCAACGAATTGATCAGCCACAGTCCCGTTCTTCTGCATCACCCGATCAACAATCGCATCACGATTCATTGCCATTAGCATTGCTTTGCGCACACGCTCATCCTTGAACGGATTGCTGCCAAGTGGAGACCCGTCTTTGGCCTTCACAAAGGGGCTGTCGTCGCGTGACACATCGATCCCCAAATAGACAATGCGAGTAGATTGTCCGCGAATGACCTTCAGTGTGTCGCTCGCCTCAACCCGCTCTACCCCTTCGGCAGGAAGGGCCTCAATCAGATCCAAATCGCCTGAGAGAAGCGACGCAAGCCGCGCACCGTTGTCGGGGACGAACCGCAATGTGACGTCAGACCATGCGGCGGGGCCGTCGAAGTAATCGTCGTTGCGCACCAGTTCCAGCCGATCACCGGCGGCAAAGCTGGAAAATTTGAACGGTCCTGTTCCGATCGCTGCTGCACCACTATCGAAAGCTTGCACATCATCAGTGGCATGATCGGCGCTGATAATGCGGATCCGACTAAGTGAGTTGAGGATCATCGGATCCGGCGAAGTCGTTTCAACGATCACAGTCATTGCATCCGGCGCGGTCACATTCGCAATGTTGCGGGTATAGCTAGCAAAACCTTGACTTGGCTTGTCACGCGCGCGCAGCAAAGAGGCAACGACATCGGACGAGTCAAAGGCACTGCCATCATGGAATTTCACGCCTTCACGCAGTGTGAACTGCCAATGAGTATCGTCAATGACCTTCCACTCGGTCGCAAGCTGTGGCTTGTTTTCAGCAGCACCACCGCGATTGATGAGGCTGTCAAAAATATGCCGGCTCATCGCATTATTTGGGCTACTGCTATCTTCATGCGGGTCAAGCGTCGTTGGTGTCGTTGACATTCCCAACTTGAACTTCGCCTCTTGCGCGAAGGCGGCCATCGGAAGTGCCGAGCTCATTCCAAGCGC
>NZ_JAKDLJ010000272.1 GCF_030452865.1 Pseudorhodobacter sp. | reverse complement strand
GCGGACAGCCGGACGAATTGGCTTTGCAGGAAGCGATCTTCACCCGCAAGGGCGAGGGGTTGTTCGGTTTCAATTACCACATCACCGGGACGGCAAAGGTGCCCGATGTCTCCATCAACCCGCTGTCGATCTTGACCCCCGGCATGTTCCGGGAGATTTTCCGCGCAGCACCGCCAAAACTGGACCCGAACGAATGAAACTGGACGATTTCGACTTTGATCTGCCCGAAGACTTGATCGCAACCCGCCCGGTGCGCCCGCGCCCTGCGGCGCGGATGCTGGTGGTTGGCCCGCAAGGGATGCAGGATCTGCATGTGTCGGATTTGCCAAAGCTGTTGCGCCGGGGTGACAGGCTGATCCTGAACAATACCCGGGTGATTCCGGCGCGGTTGACCGGCCTGCGGCATCGCACCTCTGCCCAAGGTCCGGTTTCGGCCAAGATCGAGGTGACGCTGATGGAACCGAACGGCGCGGGGGCTTGGCGGGCATTGGCGAAACCCTTGCGCAAGGTATCGGTGGGGGAGGAAGTTGTGTTTGCCGGTGGCTTGATCGCCTGCGTTTTGGCAAAAACCGAAACCGATCTGACGCTGGTTTTCAACGCCGAGGGTGCTGCGTTCGACGCGGCTCTATTGGTCGCAGGCACTATGCCTCTGCCGCCCTATATTGCAGCGAAACGCCCGCCCGATGCGCAGGATAATGAGGATTACCAGACCGTTTTCGCCCGCACCCCTGGTGCGGTCGCGGCCCCCACGGCTTCGTTGCATTTCGACACGGATTTGCTGGAGCAACTGCGCGCGATGGGGGTTGATAGCAGCGAGGTAACGCTGCATGTCGGGGCCGGAACGTTCCTACCGGTGAAGGTCGAGGACGTGACCAACCACAAGATGCACGCCGAATGGGGTGAGGTGACGGCAGAGGCGGCGGCGGAGATCAACGCCACCCGCGCCGCAGGAGGGCGGATCATTCCGGTTGGCACCACGGCGCTGCGCCTGATCGAATCTGCCGCCCGTACCGATGGCGTGATGCAGGAATGGCGGGGAGAGACGGATATCTTCATCTATCCCGGTTATCAGTTCAAAGTAACCGATGCGTTGATGACGAATTTCCATTTGCCGAAATCGACTTTGCTGATGCTGGTTTCGGCCCTGATGGGGCAAGACCGGATGCGGACGGCCTATTCTCATGCCGTTGCAGAAAAATACCGTTTCTTCTCTTACGGCGACGCGTCTTTGCTGCTACCTCGCGGGGCTTGATCGCCGCTTGGCGGTGGCAGGCTGCACACTGTCGGATCGGGAACAGACCGGCGCGCGCGCCGATGCGCCAAGTGACGTGAAGATTGAAAGGCGGAACCATGCTGACCGTATTGCGAAACTCCTGGGCGCTGCTTTTGGGCATGATGCTGCTGATGCTGGGCAATGGCATGCAAGGCTCACTTCTGGGGATTCGCGGCGAGATGGAGAAGATGGGCACGTTCCAGCTTTCCATCGTGATGTCCTGCTACTTCCTCGGCTTCCTGTTCGGGTCGCGCATGGTGCCGGATATGTTGCGCCGGGTTGGTCACGTTCGGGTGTTTGCCGCGCTTGGGTCGATGATTTCGGCGGTGCTGGTGATGTATGCGGTGGCCCCGAACTGGATCGCATGGTCGCTGATGCGGGTGGTGATCGGGTTTTCGTTTTCGGGCGTTTATATCACCGCCGAAAGCTGGCTGAACGACGCTTCCAGCAATGAAACACGGGGGCAGGCGCTGTCGATCTATCTGATCGTGCAGATGGTCGGGATCATCGCGGCGCAGGGCTTGTTGAACCTCGGTGATCCGGGGGGCTACATCCTGTTCATCATCCCGTCGGTGCTCGTCTCCATCGCTTTCACGCCGATCCTGTTGTCGGTCAGCCAAGCCCCGGCATTTGCTTCGACCAAGCCGCTGTCCTTCCGCTTCCTCTACAACGCCTCGCCTTTGGGCTGCATCGGCATGTTCATCCTTGGCGGCATCTTTTCGGCGCAATTCGGGATGGCGGCGGTCTGGGGGTCGCAGGCGGGGTTGAGTGTGCGGGATATCTCGATCTTCATCGCCGGGATTTATGTCGGCGGTGTGCTGTTCCAGTTTCCTATCGGCTGGCTTTCGGACCGGATCGACCGGCGCAAGATGGTCCTTGCCACCTCTGCCGTGGGTGCAGTGGCCCTGCTGATTCCGGTGGCGTGGGATATCCCGTTCTGGGCGCTGTGCGGCATCGGGGCGATCGGCGGCGGGGTGTCCAACCCGCTTTATTCGCTGCTGCTGGCCTATGTGAACGACTACATTGATAAATCGGCCATGGCGGGGGCGTCTGCCGGACTGTTGTTCATCAACGGCTTGGGCGCGATTTCCGGCCCGGTCATCACCGGCTGGATCATGGGGCTTGTCGGGCCGCGCGGGTTCTTTCTGTTCATGGCGTTGTTGTTCGCTGCGCTGGCGATCTACGCGATGTACCGCATGACGCGCCGCCGCCGCACGGCGGATGCCACATCCAGCTTCACCGCTGTATCGCCATCAGGCACCGCAATTGCATTGGAGGCGGTGATGATGGCCGCCGATGGCGAAGGGCCGGAGGCGGATAGCAGTAATTCCGCCGTCGCCCGGCCCTAAACCCGCCACGGCAAAGCGTTATTGTATCGCGCTTGCAAACCTGCCACGCTGACGCGGCAAGCGAGGGGGAAATGATGTCAGATCCGGTAGAGGTGCTTGACTATTGGCTAGGCGAGGTTGGCCCGAAGGGCTGGTATGAGCAAAACGACAAGGTGGACGCCGAAATCCGCGACTGCTTTGGCGATCTGTGGCAATCGGCGCTGGACGGCGGGTTGGAGCACTGGGTTGACGGGGCTTCGGGCACCTTGGCCTATCTGATCGTGACCGACCAGTTCTCGCGCAACATGTTTCGCGGTGATCCCCGCGCCTTTGCCACCGATCCGCAGGCCCGCGCCGCCGCTCGTCGCGCGTTGGCGGCAAATTGGGATCAGGACGTGCCGGCACCAGAACGCCAGTTTTTCTACATGCCGTTTGAGCATTCCGAAGACCCGGAAGATCAGGCTTTGGCGGTTTCCTGTTTTGATACCCGCATCGAAAGCCCGGAAAACGCGCTCCACGCCCGCGCGCATCAGGAAATCATCAAACGCTTTGGCCGGTTTCCATTCCGCAACGCAGCACTCGACCGCATTTCATCCTCCGAGGAGGAGGAGTTTATGCAAAAAGGCGGCTATTCCGCGATCGTTCGTGCTCTTAGACAGGGTTAGAGAGCTATGCGCCCGGCGCATGGCCTAGCGGCGGCCTGTGCGTTGCTGGTTTTGCGGAAATAGTTTAATGGCAAACTACTTTTTCTGAGGAGGGAAGACATGGCAGCCAAGAAATTCGATGTTGTGGTGATCGGTGCCGGGCCGGGGGGCTATGTCGCGGCAATCCGCGCCGCACAACTGGGCAAATCCGTCGTGATTGTGGAACGGGAAAATCTTGGTGGCATCTGCCTGAACTGGGGCTGTATCCCGACCAAGGCACTTTTGCGCTCTGCCGAGGTGTTTCACTTGATGCACCGCGCCAAGGAATTCGGCCTGTCGACGACCGGTGTTGATTTTGACCTCAAAGCCGTGGTCGCGCGGTCGCGCAGCGTGGCAAAGCAATTGTCAGGCGGCATCGGCCATCTGATGAAAAAGAACAAGATTACCGTGGTGATGGGCGAGGCGACGCTTCCCGCCAAGGGCAAGGTTTCGGTGAAAACCGACAAAGGCACCGAAGAGCTGGAAGCGCCCGCGATCATCCTCGCCACCGGCGCGCGCGCCCGTACCCTGCCGGGGTTGGAGGCCGATGGTGATCTGGTCTGGTCCTACCGCCACGCGCTTGACCCGGTTCGGATGCCGAAGAAGCTGCTGGTCATCGGCTCTGGCGCGATCGGCATTGAATTTGCCAGCTTTTTCAACACGCTGGGCGCAGATACCACTGTGGTTGAGGTGATGGACCGCGTGTTGCCGGTGGAAGACGCCGAAATCTCGGCCTTCGCGAAAAAGGCGTTTGCCAAGCAAGGCATGAAGATATTGGAGAAAACCACCGTCAAGAAGCTCGACAAGGGCAAAGGCAAGGTCACCGCACATCTGGAAGATGCCAAAGGCACCACGACGCAGGAATTCGACACCGTGATTTCCGCCGTGGGCATTGTTGGCAATGTCGAAGGGCTTGGGTTGGAAGCCTTGGGCGTGAAGATAGACCGCACCCATGTAGTGACCGATGAATTCTGCCGTACCGGGGTCGACGGGCTTTATGCCATCGGCGATATCGCGGGCGCACCTTGGCTTGCGCATAAGGCCAGTCATGAAGGCGTGATGGTGGCCGAGCTGATCGCGGGCAAAGACCCGCACCCGATCAAGCCCGGCTCCATCGCCGGTTGCACCTATTGCTATCCGCAGGTTGCAAGCGTTGGCATGACTGAGGCGAAAGCCAAAGAGGCCGGGCACAGCATCAAGGTCGGGCGCTTCCCCTTTATCGGCAACGGCAAGGCGATTGCCTTGGGTGAGGCGGAAGGCATGATCAAAACCGTGTTCGACGCAAAAACCGGCGAACTTCTGGGCGCGCATATGATCGGGGCCGAAGTGACGGAACTGATTCAGGGCTATGTCATCGGCCGCCAGTTGGAGACGACGGAAGAGGACCTGATGCACACCGTCTTCCCGCATCCCACCCTGTCGGAAATGATGCATGAGTCGGTGCTGGACGCTTACGGCCAAGTCATTCATATGTGATCTGATCGACAGATCCAACAGCACCCCGGCCCCGAACTTGGGCCGGGTTTTTTTATTTGGAACAAAATACTGCGGCGGTATCTTCGTGCGAAACGTCAATCCCGCCATTAGTCCTGTCCTTCGGGGCGCGGAGTTTGACGCTGCGGCACAATTTGGCAAAATATCTGCGCTGTTTGAACGGATCGCCTTGCATTGCTGACGCGCGCGGACGGCGGAGGAGGTGTCGCAGATGGGGAATCTTGACACCCCGACC
>NZ_JAKDLJ010000271.1 GCF_030452865.1 Pseudorhodobacter sp. | reverse complement strand
CGGCACGATAGGCAAGGGCGTGAGCGAGCCACGCGGCAGCTGGGGCATCCTGCCCCCCTTGGCCTTACGGCCAATTCCCCCCTGGAGGTATTTTCACCAAGATGAAAACCGGTAAATGGCTTTCGGGCCTTCGACGCGAGGGTCACCCCAGCATATCGCGGGCAATGCGGTGAAATATTTGTGTGCCTGTCGCGATCAGATCATCTGGGAAATCGTAATCCGGATTGTGCAGCGACGGATGGTTCAACCCCGCCCCAAGCATCAGCATTGCAGACTTGCAGCCCGGCAGATGCCCGAAGCGGCCGAAATCCTCTGACGCGCGCATGGGAAGGGCGCCCGGTGTATGCTGGATATTCAGCGCCTCCAGAGCGGCGGCAATCTGTGCAGTTGCCGCAGGATCATTGGCGCAAGCGGCGAAATCATCGTGCAGGCTCAAGGTCAATCTCAGACCATGCTTTTCCGCCGCGGTCTGCGCGAGCGCCACCGCTTGCGCTTTCAACGATTCCATTCTCGCGTCAATCATGGTGCGCAGCGTCGCCCACACCTCACCGTGACCGGGGGCGATACCAAAGGCAGGTTCACCCAAAAGCGCGTGGGTAATGGTGACGAGACGGAAATCGGGCGACAGCTCCCTGCTTGAACCCAGCGCCATCAGCGCCGGGATCAATTCCGCGATTGCCAACCCCGGCGACAATCCGTGATCGGGCTGTGCCGCGTGACTGGTTTTGCCCTCCATCTCGATCTTCAACCCGACCGAAGCACAGCAGTTCGGGCCCGGGGCGAGCCAACAATCCCCCAGTTTGATGCCCGGCATATTGTGAAGCGAGAACGCCCAATCGGGATGCAAATCCGCAAAGTGCGGATCAGCGATGACGGCGGCAGCGCCCGAGCCATCCTCCTCCGCCGGTTGGAACATCAGGATCACCCGACCACACGAGGGGCGTTTGCGCGACAGCAGCCGCGCAAGGCCGAGCAAGATGGCTGAATGGCCGTCGTGGCCGCACAGATGCGCAACACCGTGGATCAGTGACCGATGCGGCGCGGTTGAAATTTCATGGATCGGCAAGGCGTCAATCTCGCTCCGAAACAGGATTGACGGGCCGGGCTTGCCACTGTCAAACACCGCCGCCACGCCATGACCACCAAGCCCGGTCACCACACGATCGGCCAGCTGCCCCAAGGCTGCAACAACGCGAGCGGCGGTCTCGTCCTCCTGCCGTGATACTTCCGGGTAACGGTGGAGTTCGTGACGAAAGGCGGTCAGTTCGGCAACGTCGGAATTGGTGAGCATCACAGCGCCTTTCTTGCGGCCAGCATTCTCATCGACGCTTCAAGTTCGTGCCAGGCGGTGCGTGCCATCGAGCGGAACACCAAAATCTCAAACCCGTCCGGAACCCCGAGCAAGATCATCGGCATATGACCAAGGGAGGAGCGCGCGCAACTGCCCGGACCCATCGCGCGCAGGTCCAGCGGAACCAACCGCGCCAGCACCTCCGCTGCCCGCACACCCGTCAGCGCCAGCGCCGCCCAACCATCGCTTTGATCGGTGCAAGCCGCAATGGCGGACCAGTCCCCCGGTGGCACACCGATCAGGAATGCCTGCCCGCGCCCGGTCCATGCCAGCCGCGTTTTGCCAATGACGGAGACCGTGTTTGGTGCCGGAAATGCCAATCCTAACGGTTTTAACGCCGCCGCTACTGCTTTCTCCTGCCCAATGAAGGGCGCGATGCTTGTGATCTGCACCAGATCAACCTCGGCCAGCGACACCCCGCCATGGCTTACCGGTTCTTGCCCCGCAAGCGCGGATTTTGCGATCAATTCAGCCACGGAGTTTCACCCCCTCTTTGTCATGGAACACCGGGTCGCACACCTCACACAACTGGTCGATGCCGCGCAGATGATCGACCAGCCGGATCATTTCGCCGTGCCGCGCGCGACCGTTGCGCAAGAACGCTTGCCCCAACCAACAGCCCATGGTTGGCGAATAGCCGACCGACGTGACATAGCCCTGATCGTTTACGCGCTTTGCCTCATCGCCTTGATTGAACAGATGCGCGCCTGCGGTGATCGCCGCATCATTTGCCGGGCGCAAGCCCACCATCTGCTCTCGCTCCGACCCCAACAGGCCGGGGCGCGCCGCCGCCCCTTTGCCGATGCACTCCTTCTTGGCCGATATCATCTTGTCCATACCGATATCAAACGCCGTCACCCGGCCATGAATTTCGGCATGAGTGATGAAACCCTTTTCGATCCGCAACACGTTCAGCGATTCCATGCCGTAAGCACCGCCACCCAGCGTTTCAGCCCGCGCGAGAAGGTCGCGGAACAATGCTTCTCCATAACGGGCAGGCACCGCTACCTCATAACCCTGCTCGCCTGAAAACGAAATCCGGAACAGCCGTGCGTTCACACTGCCGATCGTGATATCCGTGCAGCTCATGAAAGGCAGGTCCGGGGCGTTGAATAGAGTATCCAGCAGCGCCTTGGCCATGGGTCCCGCCACTGCGAATTGCGCCCAGTTTTCGGTGACGGAAATGCAGCGCACATCCCAATCGGCACAATAGGCCTGCTGCACGAAATCCAGATGGCGCATCACCAGACCCGCCGCCGCCGTGGTCGTCGTCATCACAAAATGGCTTTCGCCCAACCGCGCCGTGGTGCCATCATCCAGCACATGCCCATCGGCGCGCAGCATCAACCCATAACGGACGCGCCCCACCGGCAGGGTGGAAAACAGGTTGGTATAGACCAGATCCAGAAACCGCGCCGCATCCTTGCCCTGAATGTCGATTTTGCCAAGGGTGGAGACATCACAGACGCCAACCGTGCTGCGCACCATCGTCACCTCTCGGTCGCACGCCTCACGCCAGGTCGCCTCACCCGCGCGCGGGAAATAGCTGGGGCGATACCACAGCCCCGCTTCAACCATCGGCGCGCCGCGTTCCACGCTGGCAGAGTGCGAGGTCAGATAGCGTTGCGGCGCAAAACCATTCGCGCGCCCGCCGGCCCCCATCGCCGCGATCGACACTGGTGAGAACGGCGGGCGATAGGTTGTTGTCCCGGTTTGCGGAATGCCGCGCCCGGTGGCATCCGCCAGAACCGCCAAAGCGCCAACGTTGGAGTTTTTGCCCTGATCGGGGGCCATACCCTGCGTGGTGTAGCGTTTCATATGCTCAACGGACGCAAAATTTTCCTGCGCCGCCAACCGCACATCTTTGGTCGTCACATCATTGGCAAAATCGAGCCATGCGCGCCGCTTGCCCTTCACCTCCCACAAAGGCAACAGATCGTATCCCGCCTCCTCCGCCTCAGGCAATCCAATCGGAACGGCTTCGCGCCCCATCACCGCCAAAGCATCCACCGCGACCGCCGCACCCGAAGCCAAACAACGCGCGGTCGAGAATACACCCGCCGCCGCACCCGCCGCACGCAGCCCCGGCACCGCACCGGGTTGCGGCACAAAACCGGCAAGGGCGGCATCCCAGATCGGGCGGCCATTCATATGGCAGGTCAAATGCACCAGCGGGTTCCAACCGCCTGAAACACCCAAACAGTCCGTCTCAATCTGCACCTCTGCTCCGTGATGGCGAATGATGATCCCGGTCAACCCATGCCGCCCTTTGGTGCCAATCACCTCCGCGCCGGCATAGACCGGGCAATCCTCTGCCACGCTGGCATCCAGGCGGGCATCAATGATCGCCGCGACCTCCACCCCCGCCGCCATCAAATCACGCGCCGTTCGGCGGGCATCGTCATTGTTGGCGAAAATCGTGATGCGCTTGCCCGGCACCACCCCGTAACGATGCAAATAGCTGCGGATGGCGGAGGCCGTCATAATCCCTGGCCGGTCATTATCGGCAAAAGCAATCATCCGCTCCTGCGCGCCTGCCGCCAAAATCGCTTGCCCGGCGACAATGCGCCAGAAACATTCGCGCGGCAGGTCGGGCTTGCCCGCCACATGCAGTCCCACCCGCTCCAACGCGCCAAAAGTGCCGCCGTCATACGCCCCGGTGATGGTGGTGCGCGTCATCAGCCGGACATTCGGCAGCCCGGCCAATTCATCCAGCACCAACGCCACCCACTCCGCCGCAGGCTCGCTGCCAATCTCGGCGCTTTCATCCAACAAACGCCCACCCATCACCGGGTTCTCATCCACCAAAATCACATCCGCGCCGGCGCGCGCCGCCTGCAAGGCCGCCGCCAGACCCGCAGGGCCCGCACCGATCACCAACAGCTCGCAAAAGGCGAAAGCTTTCTCATAATCGGCCTCGTCATGCCGCCCCGACAGACTGCCAAGACCCGCCGCCCGGCGGATCATCGGTTCATAGAGCCGCTCCCAAAAGGCGCGCGGCCACATGAAGGTCTTGTAATAGAACCCCGCCGAAAGAAACGGTGAAGCCAGATCATTCACCGCCAGAACATCAAACTTCAGGCTCGGCCAACGGTTCTGGCTTTTCGCCTCCAACCCTTCATAGATCTCCTGCACGGTTGCGCGCACATTCGGCGTCTGCTGTCGCTCCTCAATGATCTCCACCAACGCGTTCGGCTCTTCCGATCCGGCGGTCAGCACCCCGCGCGGACGGTGATATTTGAAACTGCGGCCAAAAAGTTTCACCCCATTGGCCAACAATGCCGACGCCAGCGTATCGCCTTTGAAACCCACATACTCCCGCCCGTCAAAGCGAAACCGCACCGGTGTTGCACGGTCGATCAGACCCTTGCCCTGGACCCTCATAAAGCATCCCCTTGCGGCTTCATCTTGGCCAAAATACCTGATCCCGCACCTTCAACCAGTGCCACATCCAACACCTCATGCGTCACCGTATTCCGCGTGACCGCAAGCCAGGACGTGCAGCCCGCCTCATGATACCAAAGATCCCGCAGCACCCCCGCCGGATTGTCGCGCAAGTGCAAATGCGCATCAATGGCGTCAAAATCCTGCCCTTCGGGCAAAGTCAGATAATCATCTGATCCGTAATAATAAACCTCACGACGATCGCGGGGGCCACAAAGGGGGCAGGTGATACGCATGATATTGCCTCAGTGCAAATTGTGCTGTGAT
>NZ_JAKDLJ010000270.1 GCF_030452865.1 Pseudorhodobacter sp. | reverse complement strand
TGAGCGCGCAGAACGAAGGATATGAGATGACCGACAACCCCAAGTTGACAAGCCTGACAGAAATATTCCGCTTTCTGCGCCGCAATGAAACGCCGATCTATGTCATCACGCCAACGCCTTTCAGCCTGCTTGGCATCGATCAATGGGTCGGCGGGCTGGAGTTTGTAAACTATTTCGACATCTTCGATGGCGGCCACGCACGGGTTTTCGTGCCGGAGCGTGATGGCCCGCAGGAATTCAACTCGATGGAGGATGTGGCCAATTACCTTGTCGATCACCCGCAATTTGCCGAACACATCAAAGGGCGGCCGCGCGGCAAGGCGATTTTTGTGATGTTTGACGAAGAAACCGAACGCCTGTGTGAAAAAGTCGGGATAGACATCGCGCTGCCTCGCGCGGAACTGCGCAACCGGCTGGATTCCAAGATCGAAACGACGCGGCTTGGCAACGAGGCTGGTGTGGCGAGCGCGCCGAACATCATGGGGGAGGCCGACAGCTTCAAAGAACTGATGAAACTGGCAAAAAAGGGTCGCGTCGGTCAGGATCTTGTGGTGCAGACGCCTTACGGTGACAGCGGGCGCACGACGTTCTTCATCAAGTCAGAAGAAGACTGGGACCGTTTCGCGCCGAAGATCATCGGCCAGAAACTGAAGGTGATGAAGCGTCTGAACCACCTGCCCGGCACCATCGAAGGTTGCGCGACCCGCCACGGAACCCTTGTTGGCCCGGTGATGACCGATATCACCGGGTTCGAGGAAATCACGCCATACAAGGGGGGATGGTGTGGCAACGACATCTCCACCACCATCCTGCCCGATGGCGTGCCGGAACAGGTCCGCGAAATGGCCCGCAAATTCGGAGACCGCCTTTATGCCGAAGGCTACAAAGGGGTGTTCTGCCTCGATTTCCTGCTCGATACCGATGACAACACGGTTTATCTGGGGGAGTTGAACCCGCGTGTCAGCGGTGCAACCCCGCCCACCAACCTGATCACCACGACCTATGGCGGTTGCCCGCTGTTCCTGTTCCACATCCTGGAATATCTCGATGTCGATTATGACCTCGATATGGAGCAGGTTCAGGCGCGCTGGAATGATTACGACAACTGGACCCAACTGATCCTGAAACAAACCGAGGAAAAGGTGGAGTTGATCACCGAGGCACCGCAATCGGGGGTCTGGCGCATGGCTGAGGATGGCAGCGTGTCGTTCCTGCGTGCCGCGCATAACATCACCAGCGTCGGCGATGAGAACGAAGCCTTCTATCTGCGCGTTTACGGCATCGGCGAATATTGTTATCATGGCGCGGATCTTGGGTGCCTGCTGGCGCGCGGACGGATGCAAACGGATGAGCGGTCGTTGACCGAGCGGGCAAAGGCATGGAACTCTGGCCTGAAAGCGGCGTTTACCAGTGTCCCCCTTGGAGCCGCACCACCGGTCCAGCCACCGCAAGGGCTTGATGCGGCGAAATGGTTCTGACATTTGGGGATGATGGTTTCGGCTGCACTTGACATTGGTCGAAGAAATACCAGATACCTACACCATGCGACATGGTGTAGGCCGATCCGCCGCTGTGTCGCCCGAAATGCCCGTCATCAACAGCGGGCTTGAAAGGAACCGAATGCAACTGGATTTTCGCGGCCTGACAGAGGGTCAACCGGGTGCGGCCTGGAAAAAGGTCTTTGCGCATGGCTGGCCGGGTTGGCGTGAATGGTTCCTGTCGCGCGGCGGCGACAGCGGCCCGCAGCTTGATGAATCGCAGCGGGCATTGCGCCGCTACATGCCTGAGATGGAATCGCTTTGGGAACAACTTGTGGCTGAAGTCGACGGCGATGATGTCGCGGCCCGCTTCCTGAGTTTCTGGACGCCACCGCGCTATCTGGTGGGGTGCAGCCAGTTGGTTATGGCTGATGATGATGGCCCGATGCTGATCCGCAACTACGACCTTGACCCCGATCTGAACGAAAGCACCATGCTGCATAGTGCATGGCGCGGGCGTCAGGTGATGGGCATGGTCGAAGGCATGGCGGGCCTG
The DNA here is from genome assembly GCF_030452865.1 of Pseudorhodobacter sp. Lineage (GTDB taxonomy): Bacteria > Pseudomonadota > Alphaproteobacteria > Rhodobacterales > Rhodobacteraceae > Pseudorhodobacter. The sequence continues at coordinate 3,031 of NZ_JAKDLJ010000270.1, read as the reverse complement.
TCGGACGGGATGAATGATTCCGGTCTCGCCGCGTCGCTGACCTTTGGCGGTCGCCCGCAAAGCGGGCGGGGCTTCGGCATTCCGCTGATTATGCGCTATGTGCTGGAAATGTGTCGCGATGTGACCGATGCCCGTGAGGCGCTGCGCCGGATTCCGTGCCATATGTCCTATAATGTGACGGTGGCCGACCGCAGCGGCGCGTTTGCAACGGTCTTTCTTGCACCCGACCGACCGACGCTGGTGTCGGACCGCCCCTTGGCGACCAATCATCAGCTTGGTGTTGAATGGCCGCACCATGGCCGGGTTTCCCGCACGCGGGAACGGGAAAAGCATCTGGAAACAATGGTGGCGAAGGGCGATCTGACCATTGCCGCCGCGCGCGATGCATTCTTGCGCGCGCCGCTGTTTTCAACCGCTTATGACAAGGCTTTTGGAACTGTTTTCACTGCCGCTTATCGCCCGATGTCTGGGGAAGCCACGCTGTCCTGGCGCGATGGCCCCCCGGTTGTCTGGCGCATCGGCGCGTTTGAACCAAAGCAGGTCAGTGTCACCTATTCCGCCAGCGGGTCGGTGGTTGGACCGGCAATCAACCAAGCCGCCGCATTCAATGCGGTTCCGGTTGCACGCGATCCGGCCACAGTGCCAAATCTGGCGGCTTTTTTCAGCGAGCTTGCCGATTGCATGGCCGGACGGCAAAACTGGGCCAGTCTTGGTGAGTTGTGGCGGCGACCTGCGCACACCGCATCAAATCACGGAGATATGACATGAGCCATTTTGCCATTGCCGGGATCCAGATGCCCATCGCGATGCAGAACAATCTTGAGGCGATACAGCGCCGCCTTGATGTATTGATGTTTCTTTACCCTTGGGTCGAGATGGTGGTGCTCAGCGAACTTGCAGCACATGGCCCGGCACATGCGCTGGCGACACCTATGGGCGGGGAGTATGAAACCGCCTTTCAACGGATGGCGCAGCAATATGGCATCTGGATGGTTCCGGGGTCCTACTTTGAAAAGCAAGGAGAGCTGGTCTATAACACGACCCCCGTGATCAATCCGGCGGGGGAGATTGTCACCCGCTACCGCAAGATGTTTCCCTTCACCCCGTATGAGGCAGGAACCACCCCCGGCGCTGAGGTTTGCGTCTTTGACGTGCCGAATGTCGGGCGCTTCGGCGTGTCGATCTGCTACGATATCTGGTTCCCTGAACTTACCCGCTCCATGGTGGCGATGGGGGCAGAGGTGATCCTTAATCCGGTGCTGGCGAATTTCATCGACCGGCCGGCCGATCTTGCCATTGTGCAGGCATCTGCCGCGATGTTTCAAAGCTATGTGTTCAGTATCAATGGCTTGGGCGCAGGCGGCAACGGCTATTCCATGGTGGTCGATCCGTCGGGGCAAATGATCCACCGGGGCAATGTCGGTGAAGAGCTGATCCCGGTGGAGATTGATCTTGACCTCGTTCGCCGTCAGCGCAGTCGCGGATTGCGAAATATGGGCCAACCGCTCAAGAGTTTCCGCGACAGACCCACGGAGTTCGCGGTTTACGGCGAGGGCTTTGACCGCAGCTATCTCGACTCACTGGGTCCGCTGGTGAAGCCGGGCCGCGCAAACCCGGTTTAGGGTTTGGCGGCGGCAGGCTTTGTCCGATGCCCCCTCGGGCTTTCAAAGCACTTAAGTCGGCACGCATCTGGCTGACCGGTTGATGCGCTGGAGCGACCTTTCGTTGAATGGGTTGCGGATCGAGGCTTAAGGCACCTCGGCCCCCATGGCGCGCGATACCTCTTCCCCCGCCGCCTTCACCATATTCCCGATGTACGGGATCTTGTCATGAGACAGCCGCTGCGATGGTCCGGAAACCGAAATACCTGCAACTGCCTCCCCCTGAAAGTTCAGGATTGGCGCGGCGATACAACGCATCCCGATAGCCTTTTCTTCATTGTCGAAGGAATAGCCGTTGGCGCGTATCCTCTCCAGTTCTTCGATCATCAAGGCAGGGGCGGTGATGGTCTGATCGGTGAAGCGTTCCATCGGCGCTTCGGCCAGATAGCGTTTCAGACGCGGTTCCGGAAACATCGCAAGCAGCGCCTTTCCGATGCCGGAGGCGTGCATCGGCGTTTGGGTGCCGGGGGGAAAGAAGGCGCGGATGGATTCGTGCGTTTCGACTTGGGCGACAAACATCACAAGATCGGCCTTTTCAATCCCGAGGTTCGAGGTTTCGCCGGTTTCATCCTTCAACCGCTGCATCGCAGGCATCGCCCGCCCAATCATGTTGCTGCGGCGCAGGAATGTCGCCCCGATCCGGAACGCCTGCGGCCCGATCGACCATTCCTGTGTCACCGGATTGACCTCTGCCATCGCGCGCAACTGAAACGTGGTCAGAACCCGGTAGATCGTTGCCGGGGATTGTGCCATTTCAACCGCGATCTGTGAAAGCGTCATTGCCCCGCCTGCCGCCAGCGTTTCGAGAACATCAACCGCACGGTCAAGCGATTGGATGATATTCTGGCTGTCATCGCCATCGAAACGTTTCGGTCTGCCGCGGGTCTTGGGAATAATGGTCATTATCAACACTTTCTGCGCATTCGGAAAACAATATTTACTCTGAAATCATTTTTCTGCAAATGAAAAAATGTAAGTCGCGGAAAATAAAGCCTTTCATCGCATATATAGCATTATGAAAAAATATTTCAAAATAATTGCATCCGATTCTGACGCCATGTATCACTTGGGCAACCCAATGGAGGAACGTGCTATGAACTTTCAAAATCCGGTTTTCATCCCCGGCCCGACCAATATGCCCGAATCGATCCGTCAGGCCTGCTATATGCCGACGATTGATCACCGCTCCCCGGTGTTCGGCAAAATCCTGCATCCGTGCCTCAGCGGGGTTCAGAAGGTTCTGAAATCGACCAGCGCCAAGATCTTCATTTTCCCGTCGACCGGGACCGGCGGTTGGGAAACTGCCTTGTCGAACACGCTGTCCAAAGGCGACAAGGTTCTGGCCGCCCGCAACGGTATGTTCTCCCATC
>NZ_JAKDLJ010000269.1 GCF_030452865.1 Pseudorhodobacter sp. | reverse complement strand
GGGTGGTGCGCGGGGTGAAGGTGCCGGTTCTGGTGGCGGCGCGTGCTTTCGCGCCGATCACGAAGGTTTTGCTGGCGTTTGATGGTGGGGCGTCGTCACAGCGCGCGCTGGAACGTATCGCGCAAAGCCCGATCATGTCGGCGCTGGAGGTGACGGTGGTAACCGTTGGCGACAGCCCGGCAGTCGAGGCGCGGCTGGAGGCGGCGCAGGCGCATTTGCAAACACTTGGGGTCGCGGCAAAAACCGTGCTGGTCGCGGGTCAGCCTGAAACCGCGCTTGGCAAACTGGTGGAGGAACAGGGGTTTGACCTGTTGGTGATGGGGGCTTATGGCCATAGCCGCATCCGCAGCATGATCATCGGCTCCACCACCACCGAGATGATCCGCTCCTGCAAGGTTCCGGTGCTGTTGGTGCGCTGATCGCCTTGGCAGGGGTCGTTTTGCGGCTTTTTCTATCGGCCGCTGCGCGGTGCCCTGCACAAAGGGGTTGAACTGTGACGCGGCTTTGGATTGCATGGCCATATCGTACCGGCTTGAAAGACCAGCGCCATGCCGCCCAAACGCAATGTCTTGTTGATTGTGATCGACCAGCTTCGCGCGGATTGTCTGTCCGGCGCATTGGCGGCGGTGACACCTTTGCCCCATCTGCGCGCTTTGATGGCAGAGGCGGTCAGCTTTGAGCGGCATTATTCGGTGGTGAACCCCTGCGGGCCGTCGCGCGCCTCTATCCTGACCGGGCAATATGCGATGAACCATCGCGCCATCCGCAATGGCACCCCTCTGGCCCACGATACGCCGAACATCGCCACCGAAAGCCGCAAGGCAGGGTATTTGCCGCTGCTTTACGGCTATACAGATTCGGCGCAAGATCCGCGCAGCTATGATCCGCGCGACCCGGCGCTGACGAGTTATGAGGAGGTGATGCCGGGTTTTCATGAGGAAGTGGAGATGCGGCTGGAGAAAAGCCTACCGTGGCGCGCCGATCTGCTTTCCAAAGGCTATGACGTTCCCGAGTATCCCGATATTTTCCGCCCCGGTGGCACGGAACTGGATGGCCCCGCCTTGTACCGCGCCGAGGACAGCGACACCGCATTCCTGACCGACCAATTCCTGCGCGGGCTGTTGGGGCGGCCCGGCGGCTGGTTCGCGCATCTGACCTATATCCGCCCGCATCCGCCGCTGGTCGCGCCCGCACCCTATAACCGTTTGGTGGTGCGTGGCGATATTCCCGCGCCGACAACAATCGGCAATGCGGCGTTTGAGGCGGCGCAGCATCCGTTCCTGCCGTTTGCGCAGGCCAAGACGCCGATTTCGGCTGTGGTCGAAGGTTTCCCCGATCTGGAACCGACAGATGAAAACATCGCCACGCTGCGCGCTGTCTATTTCGGCCTCGCGGCGGAGGTCGATCATCATATCGGGCGGGTAATTGCGGCGCTGAAGGCGGCGGGGATTTATGACGACACGCTGTTGGTTGTGACTGCCGATCACGGGGAAATGCTGGGCGATCACCATCTTTGGGGCAAGTCGAGCTTTTATGATGCCGCCTTTCATACCCCGCTGATCATCCGTGACCCGGCGGCAAAGGCAGGCCATGGACGACGGGTGGATGCGCCGACGGAATCCATCGACATTACACCGACGATCCTGCGCTGGTTGGGCCGGGTGCCGCCGGATACGATGGACGGGCGCGATCTGACGCCGTTCCTTGAGAACGAAACGCCGGATCAATGGCGGGAATTCACCTTCTCCGAACTTGAATTCGGGGAGCCGATCGCGCCAACCGCCGCGCAAGCCGGCCTGGGGCTGTCCCCCGAACAGGCCAATCTGGCGATCCTGCGCGGTCCGACCCACACGCTTGTCCATTTCAACGCGGGCTTGCCGCCAATGCTGTTCGATCACCGTTCGGATGGCGAGGCGCGCAATGTTGCGGCGGATGGCGACCAGCAATCCCATCTGCTCGCGATGTCGCGCGCCATGCTTGACCATCGCATGACCCATGCGGGGGGGCGCTTTGGGCGTACCTCCATCACGCAGAGCGGCGCAAGAGTTGCAGCCAAACACCAAAATTGATCGGCTCATCAGTATTTTTACCAAACAGCACGCTTGACGGATTTTTGATCGTAAGATCATACTTCGGTCACGGTATCTTGCCGACCCTGCCGAAAATTGCGGTGGGCACGGGCAGGGGGATACGCTGACAACTGGCCATATCCAGAGAAAGGAACTGGACCTATACCCTGGAGCCGCCGCTCCGTAGCCTCTGTTTCCCACAAAGCTACAAAGACAAAAACAGGAAGAAACTTCCGAATCTACGTCAACGACAGGAGAGAACATGAAACGATTTTTGTTAGGCAGCGGTGCGCTGCTTCTTTTGCCATTCGCGGCTTTCGCCAATTGTCCCGGCATTACCGTCGCGGATATGGGCGGCGTCGCCCCCGGCGCCTTTCCTGAACAATATGAGCTGTCTGAATTCCAGACGGCAGCCAATTGCACGATGGAAATGTCGGCCAACCCCGGCATCGAAGGCTTCAACGCCCAGATCCGCAACAACCCGGCCTTGCCTGCGCTGGCTGACCGTATCCCGGCAGAGCCGCTTGTGGTGGTGCCATACGACAAGATCGGCACTTACGGCGGCACGCTGGACGGCATGTCAGAGGCGAATGAGGCGGGAACTTCCGACTTCATGTCACTGCGCCATGTGAACCTTGTGCGCTATGACGATGACCTTGAAACCATCGTCCCGAACGTCGCCAAATCCTGGAGCTGGAATGATGACTATACCGAACTGACCTTCAAACTGCGCAAAGGGCAGAAATGGTCTGACGGTCAACCCTTCACCTCGGCGGATGTGAAATTCTGGTACGATAATCTGGAGCTTGATACAAATATCAACGAAAAGCCCAAGGATTATGTGACCGTCGCCGGCCAGCCGATGGTCGTGGAAGCGCCGGATGATGAAACCGTTATCTTCAAGCTCCCAGCGCCCAAGCCCGGCCTGCTGGCGCATTTCGCGACCCATTTCGCACAGGCTTTCCAACCCAAGCACTTCCTCGGCCAGTTCCATCCCGCGATCAACCCTGATGCCGACAAGCTGGCAAAGTCCTTGGGCTTTGAGAATGGCTATGCGGTGATCAAGGCGTATTACGGCAACTCCGACTGGATGGATACCGGCACGCCGATGCTGAATTCACCAGACAAGGTGGCGAAGATGCCGGGCGATGCCGCCCCGACATTGGAAAGCTTCATCGTCGTCAAGGAAACCACCGAAGGGCGGCATTTCGTCGCCAACCCGTACTTTTACCAGGTTGATACCGAGGGCCATCAACTGCCCTATATCAATGAAATGGATGAGGTTTTTGTTAACGACCAACAGGTGCGTTTGTTGAAATTCGTCAACGGAGAGGTGGATTACAAAGCGCAAAGCATGCAGCTTTCCGATGCGCCTTTGCTATTGGAAAATCAGGAATCGGGCAAGTACACGATCCAGTTGAAGCCGCGCATCTCGATGCACGCGATCTCCTTCAACGTCACCCATCCCGATCTTGAAAAGCGCAAGATCTTTGGCGATGTCAATTTCCGCAAGGCGATGTCAACCGCGATCAACCGCGATGCGATGAACGAAACCGCCTATTTCGGGCAGGGCACCATTCAGCAGTATACCGGCTTCTCGCCGCTTCCGGCCTATATTGATCCAAAGTGGAAAGACTTTGAGACCAAGTATGATCCCGATGCGGCAAAGGCGGCGCTGGATCAATTGGGCGTTGTCGACAAGGATGGCGACGGATTCCGGGATTTGCCGAACGGCGATCCGCTGGTGCTGAACCTGCAATTTGCGACCCAGGGCATTGCAGGACAGGTTGTCGAACTCGTCAGCCAGAACTGGGCGGATATCGGGATCAAATCTGTGGTCAAGGAAGTGACCTCGGATGAGTATCGCTCCGCGCAATCGGCGAACCAGCTTGATGTCGGGCTATGGGAAAAGGGCCAGCCAGTCGGCATCATCCTTGGTAACAACGAACTGTGGGTGCCGCCGTTCGAGAACTACTTTGCGCATCGTACCGGCATGCTCTGGGCCGAATGGGTTGACAGCAAAGGCGCCAGCGGGGTGGAGCCGCCGGATTACGTCAAGCAGATGATGGCGGATATCGACCTGCTGCAATCCACGCCTTCGGGAACCGACAAGTTCAAGGAAACCGCGAACCGTCTGGTTGAAAACATGGTGTCGAACATGCTGTTCATCGGCACGGCCATCACGCCAAGCCCGCTCTACTTCAGCAACCGCCTTGGCAACGTGCCGGAGTTCAAGACGGCGTCCTATGAATACTACCGGACCTATCCGTACCGCGCCTCGCAGTGGTACATCAAGAACTGAGGTCTGATACCCTCAATCGGTCGTGGCGCGCATTTTGCCCGCCACGGCCAGTTATCCCCTCGACACGGACGCCGCAGCTTAACCTTGCAGGACGCTTCCTATGATCCAATTCGCATTGACTCGTGCCTTCATGGCCCTTGTCACCTTGCTTACCGTTTCTTTGATTGTCTTTACATTGATGGAATTGGTCCCCGGAACTTGCGCGGAACGGTATCTGGCGTTCAAGAACACCTCAGGTTCACAAATCTCCATTGCTGATATCGAGATGGAAAAACGCAGGCTTGGCCTTGACCGACCTTTTGCGGTGCGCTGGGGGTCTTGGGTCTACAACGTGTTTGTGCATGGCGAGTTTGGCGAAAGCTGCATCCTGCGGTTGAACATCAATCAGTTGCTGGCTGACAAGTTCTGGATTTCGCTGGGAATTTGTCTGTCTGCGTTGATCCTGTCCTATTCGATTGCTGTCCCCATAGGCATCCTTTCCGCCAGTTCCGACAGTGCGGTGGCCAACAACTCCCTGCGTTTTGTCAGCTACCTTGGGCTTGCGCTGCCCAACTTCCTTTTGGCCCTCATCATCATGCTGATCTCAACCGTCTATTTCGGCGACAGCATGACGGGGTTATTTTCCAAAGAATATCGAGACGCTGCCTGGTCCTGGGCTAAATTCGGCGATTTCCTGTCGCGGGCCTGGTTGCCGATCTTCATTCTCGGCTGGTCC
>NZ_JAKDLJ010000268.1 GCF_030452865.1 Pseudorhodobacter sp. | reverse complement strand
GATGTGGACTACGGTTTCAAGCGTCATGGGCGGCGGCTATATCGCCGGGAGGATGCGCCGACGGGTTGTCGGCATCTCGGCTGACGAACTCAGTGTGCGCGACGGCATTCATGGCTTGGCGGTCTGGGGTGCTGCGATCCTCATGGGGGCGTGGCTTCTGGGTGCGGGTGCCGGTGCGGCGGTTGATGCGGCGGCGCAGACCTCTCCGACAGTGGTTGCGGCGGTGACGGATGCCGTAACGCCACAGCCGGGTGCTGATGTGACGCAACCGGCAGACGCAACCGCTGTGATCCCGGCACCTACGAAAGAGGAGTTGGAGACAGCGCGACGCTATTCCGTGATATCCGCCTTTGTGGTGGCTGCATCGCTGATGATTGCTGCGGCAGGCGCTTACTGGGCTGCCGGCGTTGGCGGTCGGCATCGCGACGAAAACCGGGTGTTCGCCCGGTTCGGAACATGGCTGTGAAATCTCAGACACGCGGAAGGAATTTTTGGAATGCGCTCGATACTTCTTTGGATACTTGGCGTCCCGATCTGGATCATCATCCTGATCGCCCTTTTCCACTGATAGCCGCGCTGTGGCGTGGGTTTTGATGGATTATCGGTGAAAACACGAGATGGCCCTGCGGAGACGCGGGGCCATTTCCCCCTCTGTCGGGACCTTGGGTTGAAGCGTCATCAATCAATGACATGGTGATGAAATGGCCGAAACACTCTATGACGTGATTGTAATCGGCTCCGGTCCGGGTGGCGGCGGCGTGGTCTGGAAACTGGCGGCTACCGGCAAGCGAATACTTGTGATTGAGCGCGGTGACTACCTGCCACGCGAGCGTGAGAATTGGGATACGCGCGAAGTCTTTGCCAAGGCGCGCTATCAGGCCGATGAGACATGGTATTCATCCTCGGGAGCGAGTTTCAAGCCGGGGTTGCACTATTGCGTCGGTGGCAATTCCAAAGTCTACGGTGCGGCGCTGTTCCGATTGCGCGAGCAGGATTTCGGGGCAGTCGCACATCCTGACGGCATTGCACCCGCATGGCCGCTGAAATACGACGCGTATGAACCGTATTATCAAGCCGCAGAGAACCTGTTTCAGGTTCACGGTGCGCGGGGCGAAGACCCGACCGACCCGCCAGCCCACGCGCCCTATCCGTATCCCGCGATCAGCCATGAACCGCGCATCGCCGCACTGGCCGAGGATTTTGCCAAGCAAGGTTTGCACCCCTTTCACTTGCCAATCGGCGGCTTGATGGATGAGGACGGCAGGGGCGGCACTTTGCCCCAATCCGCGCTTTTGCGCTGCGATCCGTTTGACGGTTATCCAAGCCTGACCAACGGCAAGGCCGATGCCCAGATCATCTGCATCGACCCTGTGCTGGCCGCGCATGACAATGTGACGCTTCTGACCAACGCTTATGTCGAACGGTTGCTGACCGATCCCGGTGGGCGCGCTGTTATGGGCGTCGATGTGGTGATTGCCGGTAAACATCATCGGATCGACGCGGATATCGTGGTGGTCGCCTGTGGGGCGCTTTCGTCCGCTCTTCTGTTCCTGCGTTCGATCAGCGACGCCCATCCGCAGGGGCTGGCCAATGGCAGCGGTCTGGTGGGATGCAATTACATGCGCCACAACAATGCAACCGTGCTGGCCATATCGCGCAGCGAAAACCCGACGCAGTTCCAGAAAACGCTGGGGTTGAACGATTTTTACCATGGCCACGCGCTGTCACCTGCGAACGATTGGGAATTCCCGCTCGGCCATATCCAGATGGTGGGAAAATCTGACGGAACCCAGATCGAGATTGAGGGGTTGCCCGACGCGCTGCATTGGCTGCCGGAAAAGCCCTTCGATTGGATCGCGCGCCATTCCATTGACTTCTGGCTCACCTCCGAAGATTTGCCGCGCGCCGAAAACCGGGTTTTCTACCGTGACGGCAAGGTGCATCTTGATCTTGCGCCGACCAATATGGAAGCCCATCACCGCCTGCGTGAGAAACTGCGCCAGATCGTGGACAAGGCCAATATCCACCCACATCTTATGGACCGCACGTTGTATGTGGGGAAGAATGTCCCGATCGGCGGCACCGCGCATCAATCCGGCACCATGGTTTTTGGCGAAGACCCTGCGACATCGGTTCTCAACCTCGATTGCCGCACGCATGAGGTTGAAAATCTCTATGTCGCGGATGCCAGTTTCTTCCCCTCCATCGGGGCAGTGAATCCAACCCTGACGATCATCGCGAACGCCTTGCGCGTCGCGGATGTGATCGCAGCGAGGTTGGGATGACGCGATGGCGTCAATAGCGAAAGGATAGACCATGCGCAAATCCAGCAAGACTTCCGCACATACCCATTCTGCGGTCAATCTGCGCAACGCACCACATGACGACGCGCCCGCCGCACCTGTCTGTACCATGGTGATATTCGGTGCGGCGGGTGATCTGACCAAGCGCCTTGTGGTGCCAGCCCTTTACAACCTCGTTAATTCCGGGCGATTGGCGGACGGGTTTCGTCTCGTCGGGGTCGATCACAGCGATCAGACAACGCAAAGCTGGCGTGACGGTCTGGGCGAAATGATGCAGGATTTCGTGTCTGACACGTCCGGTGAGTTTCACGCCGCAAGCATCAATCAGGCCCATTGGAAATGGCTGACGGAGCGGATGAGCTACCTTCAGGGCGATTTCCAGGACCCGGCGACGTTTCATGCGCTTTCCGATCATCTTGACGAAGTGGCGGGGCAACGAAAAGGGCCGGACAACCGGCTTTTCTATCTGGCCGTTGCCGACCGCTTCTTTGAAACCGTGGTGAACGGGTTGAGTGCGGCGGATCTTGTGCGGCAGGACGGTGACCGCTGGCGGCGCGTGGTGATCGAGAAACCATTCGGGCATGATCTGGCCTCGGCCAAGGTTCTGAACACAGCCGTCCTCAAGGTTCTGCGCGAGGATCAGGTGTTCCGGATGGATCATTTTCTTGGCAAGGAAACCGTGCAGAACATCATGGCGCTGCGCTTCGCCAATGGTTTGTTTGAGCCGATCTGGAACCGCGACCACATCGACCAGATTCAGATTACCGCCGCCGAAACGGTGGGTGTGGAGGCGCGCGGGAAGTTCTATGAGCGCACCGGCGCACTGCGGGACATGGTGCCGAACCACATGTTCCAACTGCTGTCTATGGTCGCGATGGAGCCGCCGACCTCCTTCGATGCCGATGCGGTGCGTAACCGCAAATCCGACGTGATCGGCGCGATTGAACCGATGGACCCAGCGCAGGCCTTGGCATCATCAGTGCGCGCGCAATACGCCGCCGGTACTGTCGCAGGCCACAAGGTTCGCGCCTACCGCAATGAGCCTGATGTTGACGCCCATTCGATGACGGAAACCTATGCCGCCCTTCGCCTGGGGATCGAGAATTGGCGGTGGGCCGGGGTGCCCTTCTACCTGCGGACAGGCAAATGCATGTCGACCCGCCAGACCGAGATTGCCATTCGGTTTCACCAGGCCCCCTATGCCTTGTTTCGCGGCACCGACGTTGCAAAGATGCACCCGAACTGGATGATCCTGCGCATTCAGCCGGACGAGGGCATCGCGCTGGAATTCGCGGCCAAACGCCCCGGCCCGACCGTGAAACTCTCGACTGTTGACATGGATTTCTCCTATTCGGATTTCTTCGCGCAAAAGCCGAGCACTGGGTATGAGACGTTGCTTTACGACTGCATGATGGGCGACGCGACCCTGTTTCAAAGGGCCGATACAGTGGAAAATGGCTGGCGTGCCGTTGATCCTGTTCTGGAGGCCTGGGCCGATGCGCCGCAAAAAACGATCCCGCAATATGCGGCAGGCAGTGACGGGCCAAAAGCAGCGGATGACCTGTTGCAAGCCAGTGGTCACGCCTGGCGGGCGTTGCCGTTGTCTTGACTTGGACGCGGCGACGGCAATCCGGCGGGATCGCGCGCCGCAGCGTAGAACCAGCGTTCGACCGGACGGCGGTTCTGCCTCTCTTCTGAGCTGACGCGGCGGGTTTGCGGTGAAAGGCAATCGTAGCTTTGCAGGCGTGGGTGCTGCTCCGCCAAGCGCGAATAAAACATTTCACACCAACATAGAAACGCTTTAGCGTGACCCGACCGTCGATCGTTGCTGTCGCATGTGGAGCATGGAATGTACCGGATACGTCTTTTCGCAACGCGCCATTCGCGGTCATTCGAATGGCTGTATCAACGCTTCGAGGCAGTGATGGTTGCACTCGATCCGCTGTTCGAGAAAATCGGCTACAACCGGGTCGAACGCCCGGTTGCGTTGATCGAGCGGGGTGTGAAGGGGTTACTGTTCGACTGCAAGATGTGCGGGCAATGCGTGTTGTCCTCGACTGGAATGTCCTGTCCGATGAACTGCCCCAAGGAATTGCGCAACGGCCCCTGCGGCGGTGTCCGTGAAGGTGGCTTTTGCGAAGTGAAACCCTTGATGCGCTGTGTCTGGGTTCAGGCGTGGGACGGTGCAAGTCAGATGCGCGGACGGGACCGCATCCTTCAGGTTCTGCCCCCCGTTGACCGACGTTTGAAAGGCTCATCAGCCTGGCTGCGCGCCAGCCGTGAGAAAGCCATCGCCTTGCGCGCGCACAGGATTGCCGGTTTGGATGCCGATCGCCTCGCCCTCGCCAATGCCTTTCCGCAGGCGCGTCAGATTGAGCCGACAAGCGCGCCATTGGCGCCCGAACCACCGCGCGCGCAGGGGAAATCAGACCAATGAGCACCGATCTGCCGGGCGATCATATCCGACCCTATGTCATCCCGCCGCCGGGCATGTCCTCCGGCAGTCGGCTGGAGCGTGTGTTGCGCGCCGGAAAATTCGCCGTGACCGCCGAATTGAACCCACCCGACAGCGCCGACCCGGCGGATGTGTTCGAAGCCGCGCGACCGTTGGCAGAAGTGGTGGACGCGATCAACGCCACCGATGCGTCAGGGGCAAATTGCCATATGTCGTCCCTCGGTATCTGCGCGCTGTTGACCCGCGCCGATTACAGCACGATCTATCAGATTTCCTGCCGCGATCGGAACCGCATCGCGATTCAGGGGGATGTGCTGGGGGCCGCCGCGATGGG
>NZ_JAKDLJ010000267.1 GCF_030452865.1 Pseudorhodobacter sp. | reverse complement strand
AGATGACCTCGTCCGTGTAGCCCGGCGCGACGACGAAGCCGCCCCAGTGCATGAAGGAGCTATAGAAGGAAACCAGCGTCGTTTCCTGACCACCATGTGCGTTCTGCGCAGATGTCATCGCCGATACCGGCTTGCCCGCCAGCCCGCCCTTGGCCCAGACTCCGCCAAGCGTATCGATGAAGGCACGCATCTGGCTGGCCATGATGCCGAACCGGGTCGGCGCCGAAAAGAGATAGGCATTGGCCCATTCCATGTCTGCGGCGGTCGCGGCGGGAACATCGGCGGTCTTTTCGGCGTGAGCCTGCCACGCGCCCTGACTGTTGACTGCCGAGTCGGGCGCCGTTTCCGGGGCCTTCAACAGCCGCACCTCGGCACCGGCAGCCTTTGCCGCCTCGGCCGCGATGTTGGCCATCTGGTGGTTGGTGCCGTAGGTGGAATAATAGATGATTGCGAGTTTGACGGTCATGGTCGTTCTCCTGTCAGTTGGGGTTATTGTGGGTGGGTATGTTTTGCAGTGATTTCGGGACTGATTTCTCGCCAGCGCACCGGCTGGCTACCGTCGGATATCGTGTCAGGCGCCCGCCACTTTGAAGCGCTTGGTGCGCAGGGCGTCTACACTCCACACTCCGGGTCCGGCAAACACGAGATAGAGGAAGATGAAGCTGAAGAGCACCGCCGCATCGCCGCCGTTCAGAGCGGGGTGAAAGCTCTGCGGCGCATGCGCCATGAAATAGGCTACCGCCATCATACCCGAGAGGACGAAGGCGACCGGGCGGGTGAACAGACCGACGACCAGCAAAGCACCCCCGACCAGTTCCAGCACGCCCGCACTCCACATCATCGAGAAGGCGGCGGGCGAGAATTCAGAAGCCGGGAAGCCGAAAAGCTTTTGCGATCCGTGCGCGAAGAAAAGCAGCGCGGTCATGATCCGCAGGACGCTGAGCATGCGCGGGGCCCATAGGGTTTCGAGTTGGTTGGTGATCATATCGGTTTCCTTTTCTTTGTTGGCGTAAGGTTTGGTGAATTGTGAGAGTCTGCCGGAGGTCAGGTCGGCCGTTTGAGGAACACCTCGATCGCGTCGAGTTCCTGCTGTTGAATCTCATGGCCGCCATCATGCAGGCGAAGTTCAACCTGCGCGCCTTGGCCCTCCAGATAGCGGGTCAGCGCATCGGTCTGCGGCAGCGGGCAAATCGGGTCATTGCGCCCGGCGGTGATCAGCACGTCGAGCGATTTCAGCGCCGGGTTCGGCCCTGGTGCCCACGGAATCAGCGGATGCATCAACACCACCCGGTCGAACAGTTCGGGCGCGCCGAAAATGACCGAGGCAAGGATGTTGGCCCCGTTGGAATAGCCCAGGCCATAGACCGGCGCACCGGCATGGGCCTGCCGATGTGCCCTGATGAAACCGGTCATCTTCTCGGTGCGGGCGGCAAGGTCGTCCATGTCGTAAACCCCCTCGCCGGTGCGGCGAAAGAAGCGGTTGGCGCCAGCCTCTGACACGTCGCCGCGCGGTGAGACGATGCCGGCATCGGGCAGAATCTGCCGGATCAGGCCGGGGAACTGGTGCTCATCCCCGCCGGTGCCGTGAAAGGTGAAGACCAGCGGCGCACCGGCGGCAGGGGCGCGGGCGAGATGATGGTAAGCGTCGAGAGACATCGTTGTTTCCTCCTGGCGAAAGGTCCGGCGGCACTGGCGGTGCTGCGATCTAGTCGGTGATGGCGGGCAGGGTTTGCTCCAGACGGGCGCGCAGATGGGCATGCTGCTCGGGAAGTTTCAGTGCCTCGCCCAGATGCGCCACGTCTTCGTCCCGCGCAAAACCCGGCTCGTGGGTTGCGATCTCGAACAGCACCCCGTCGGGAGTGCGAAAATATATAGCCCAGAAATAGTCCCTGTCGATGACCGGCGTGACATGCGCCCCGGCTTCCAGCAGCGCCTTGCGGACCTGCACCTGCGCCGCGCGATCCTCGACCGCGAAGGCGACATGATGCACCGAGCCGGCGCCTTCGCGTGCCTTGGGCGCTTCGGGGCGCCTTTCGAGGTCGATGATGTCCGCGCCATTGCCGCCTTTCAGGACAAGGCGGGTCAGATCGCCGTCGCGGCCAACTTCCTCATAACCCATGAGTTTCAGCAACGCGGCGGTTGCGTCCGTATCACGCAACTGCATGGTCACACCGCGAAATCCGTGGATGCCCGTGTCGGCCGGAACCGGCCCACGGGCGAAGGGAGCGCGTGGGTCGCCCGCAACTTCGGCGAGCGCAAAGCCGTCGCCATCGGGACCGAGGAAGCGCAGCCGCTTCTCGCCGAACCGTTCATCCCGAGCGATGCCATGAACTCCGGCGTGATCGAGACGTTCGCGCCAGAAGTCCAGGGCCCCTTCGGGCACTGCGAACACTGTTTCTGACACCTCGCCGGTGCCACGATGGCCCTTTGCCATATTCGGGAAGGGAAAATAGGTCATGATCGTTCCCGCCGACCCCGTTTCATCGCCGTAATACAGGTGATAAACGTCTGGTGCGTCGAAATTCACGGTCTTCTTGACCCGTCGCAGGCCAAGCAGTCCGGTGAAAAACGCATTGTTCTGTTGCGCGTCCGAAGCCATCGACGTGACGTGGTGCAGGCCTTTGATCTGGTTGAGCATGACGTTTCTCCGGAGTGAATGTCTTTACTTGCAACCAATATAGGTCGGCGCATCATCTCCTTGAACAGATATAATGTTGCATTCACTATTGCAGATACCGTAATAATAACACATGGGCGAACTTGAATCCATCCGCGTCTTCCTGAGTGTGGCTGAGCAGCAGAGCTTTGCCGGCGCCGCGCGTCAATTGGGGATGACGCCAGCATCGGTCACGCGCAACATCGCGGCGCTTGAGGCACGCCTTGGCGTGCAATTGCTGGTGCGCACGACGCGCCAGGTCTCGCTGACCTCGGCGGGCGCCGCCTATGTCGCGCGCGTGGCCCCGTTGTCGGACGGGCTGGCCGTGGCGGCGGAGGAGACCCGCGAGGCCCAGGGCATAACCTCTGGCCGGCTGCGGATCAGCGCGCCGCTGTCGCTGGGGGTGAAGGTTCTGCCGACGGTACTGTCGCAGTTCGGGGCGCTGCATCCGCAGATCCATGTGGACGTCAGCCTGTCCGACCGCTTCGTTGATATTGTCGAAGAAGGCTTTGATCTCGCGATCCGCGTTTCCGGCCCGCCCAGCGACAAATCCACGATCTGGCGCAAGATCTGCAGGGTGCCGCGCCTGCTTGTCGCCACGCCAGATTACCTGCGCGCGCGCGGCACCCCGCAGACGCCCGAGGATCTGGCTGAGCATGACTGTCTCGGTTACAGCGACGATCTGCGCGACGAAGTGTGGCAGCTATCCAACGCCAAGCGCCGACAGAGCCACAGGGCCGAGGGCCGACTGAGCACCAACAACGGTGATCTTCTGGCGCATCTGGTCCTGAACAGCGAGGGCATCGCGCTGCTGCCGCGCTTTATCGTCGATGCCGATCTCGGGGCCGGCCGCCTGGTCGAAGTGCTTTCCGATTGGACCACGACCGAGATCTGGCTGACGCTCTACTATCCGCCTTATGAGCAGTTGCCGCTGCGTGTCGCGACCTTTTCGGACTTTTTTGAGGCCCATATCACAGAGTCCTTTCTGCTCTAAGGCCAGCAGAAGGAAATACTCCGATGTCATCCGTCCCGCCTGACTCGGCCAAGCTGGCCGCAAACCGCTGGTGCTTTGTGAAGGCGTGGAAACCGCACTGTCGATCTGGCAGGCAACGGGGCAAGAAGTCTGGGCTTGCCTAAGCGTATCCAACATAGGCAGCGCACCCGTCCACGACTACGCAGAGGTGATCATCGCTCGCGACGGCGATGCACCCGGCAGCAAGGCTGAAGGCCAGATCCTTCGTGCTGCCAGCAGCCTCGCCACCCGCGGGCTGAAGGTAATGATGGCAAACCCGCCCGAGGGTCAGGATTTCAACGATGTTCTTGTTAACGAGGGCGAAGGTGCTGTGCGAAGCCGCTTAGCGGGGGCCGCGCAGGTGAACCCTAGCCAAACTGAAACGCGGCCCAAAAATCTGGCAATCGGGTCTGAGATAGAGATCGCCGGGCGCGTGCGAAAGGACCTGAATGCGAAATATGGACGCGTTGTCCACGCAGATGGTGTCTTCTGGCGCTATTGCGGCAGCGAGTGGGCGACCATCCCCAACCACACGATCAGGCTACCGGTTCATGCTTATGACGGCGCGGACTTCACGACCGCTGCGGGCGGGCCATCGCGCGTCAAGTTGAACGAATCTCGCGTGAACTCGGTCCTTAACCAATTTGCTGCCCTCTGCGCCGATCCCTCGTTCTTTGACGCACCGCCTACGGGCATCAACTGCGCATCAGGTTTTATCCGCTTCGATGCAAAGGGCGTGCCTCGACTGGAATCGCATAACCGCGATCATCGTTGCGCCATACCCTGCCCGGCCACTGGCACCCGCACAGCCCGAGCGAACTGCCCCCAGACTCGTTGCTCGCTCGTTTGCTGACCGGAAGTTTTAAAGGCGACGCCGATGCCGATGCCAAATCTAACCTGCTGGCCGAAGTCTGTGGTGGGGCCGCGTTGGGTTATGCCGCCCGCCTGATTCAGCCTCGTGCTGTCGTGTTGCATGGCAAGACGGCCGAGAACGGCAAGAGCCAAATCCTTGAACTGGCGAGGGGCCTTATGCCCACCAGTGCCATCTGCTCCGTCCCCGCCGCCAAGATGGGGGACGAACGACATGTGGTTGGGCTAATCGGCAAGCTATTGAACGCATCTGATGAGTTGTCGCTTGAGGCGATCGCGTCCAACACTTTCAAATCAGTCGTAACCGGTGATCCTATTCAAGGTCGCGATGTCTACAAGAGCCGAGTCGAGTTCAGATCAGTAGCTCAAAACCTATTCGCCGCGAACCAGCTACCAAGTTTCAAGGGTGGCGTGGATCGGGGTGTGCACCGCCGACTGTTACTGACCCCCTTTGGACGGACCATTCCCCTCGAAGAGCGGATCGAGGAAATCGGCAAGCGCATCGCATCATGACCTGCCCCCCGAAACTTCCCTCAGTTTAATGTAGAGTTTGCTCAACCTTCGA
>NZ_JAKDLJ010000266.1 GCF_030452865.1 Pseudorhodobacter sp. | reverse complement strand
AAATGTCAGCGCATAGCCCGACAGGACCCATTGCAGATCCGCCTCCGACGCATCGAGGCCCAGCCGGATCGAAGGCAGCGCGACGTTCACGATGCTGACGCTGACGAGCGTCATAAAGATTGTGACCAACAGCACCGCGAGAATACGCCATCTCACCGGATCCGTTGTCGGATCGGCGTCAACCCTCGCGGATGTGTTTGCATCTGTCTTCGTCGAAGTCAAACTCATGTCCTTCCGTGTGCGGAATCACTGGACTCCTATAGTTTGTGCGCTGGTCGATTACAAATCAGACCTAGAGACGAACCATGTTTTTTGGAACCTCTAGCCGAACGCTGTAATTTGACTTCAAAAGCCCTTTATGGTATTAAGATATAAAGAAAAATACCGAAACTCCATGGCAAATTTCGGAGCGGTGGTTTTGATTACAATCTCCCGAATGCCGTTGAGACTTCGCACCAATCGTGAGCCCGCGCTGGCACCGATATTGGCTCGGGATCGCAAGGTGCTTGCGGTTCTCCGCATGAAACATTCAGGAAAGGACGGGACTAAATGACTAAGCGTGTTTTCGCCCTCAAGGATGAACATAGCGCCCTTGGCGCTGAATTTATGGACTGGAACGGCCTGAAACTGGTTGCCAGCTATTCCGGAATCACCACCGAACAGGAACACGACGCTGTTCGCGACGCGGCCGGGATGTATGATCTCACCGCGTTCCGCATGCTTTGGCTCAGGGGTCCGGACGCCCGTGCGGTTCTGGATCAGGCCTGTACCCGCGACATCAGCAAGCTCAAGCGGAACAGCGCCACATATACCTGTGTGCTGACGGATGAGGGCGGAGTGGTCGATGACAGCGTCGTCTTCTGTACCGGTGATAACGAATTCCTTTATGTCATTGGCACTGGCAACAGTGGCGACGTTATTGAGGGCATCGCCCAGGATAAAAACGTCGCGCTGGAATGGGATAACGCGCTTCAGCTCATGTCGGTTCAGGGCCCGAAGGCCGTCGAGATCCTCGCGCCGAATGCCGACGGTGATGTGACCGGATTGAAATTCTTCCAGCACATGAAAACCAAGCTGTTCGACCGGGATGTGATGCTTGCGCGTGTTGGCTATTCGGGCGAGCGCGGCTATGAGATCTACGCATCAGCCGAAGATGCGCCGCATATCTGGCGCAGCATTCTTGATGCGGGAAAGGATCACGGTATCCAGCCTTGTTCGTTCGCCAGCCTGACGCCCGTGCGTGTCGAGGCAGGGCTGTTGTTCCATCCGTTCGACGTCAACGAGGATACGACTCCCTGGGAGGTCGGTCTTGGGTTTACGATCGACAAGAACAAGAGAAATTTTGTCGGACGCGAAGCAGTTCTGGCCAAGAAGGGCAAGGAGGGTTTCGTTACGCGGGGCGTTTCCTGCCCGTCGGACAAGCCGCTTTTTGAGGGCAACGAAGAACTATATCGCGGCGGCAAGAAGGTCGGCAAGATCGTCACCGCCGCCTATTCGCACCGCATGAAAAGATCGCTGGCGTTTGCCTATCTCGACCCGGACGTCGCTGAGGGGGCAAAGCTGACGGTTGGCCAAGACGCAGGCGCACAGGACGTAGTGGTTGAGAATCTGCCGTTCTACGACAAAAAGAAGGAACGGCTTCGCGCATGAGCGCGGGCAGGCGATGTCAGCGGCACCGAGATGATGCCGCCAAAGCGTTCTGCCATAAACCTCGATCACGGGTTTATGGTGGAACGCCCAAACCATTAATATGTCATGCAGCGTCACGCCTTGACCCTGCCACAGGTTAAAGGCGTGACGCTTTAATCAAATGCTCTGGCCTCAAAACCGGTAGATCGCGGCGATGCCGGTATCAGAGGGCATCTGCTTTGGCGGGACGACCACCACGTCACCGCCGGTTCGCAACGTATGCTCGCCCAGATCGTCGAGCAAATCATCGACATCCGGGTCTTCAAGACGGGCGAATGCGACATGACCTGTTTCCGGGTCAAAACGGCCCGGCACTACACGGTCCGCGTCGATCAGCAAGGTGGCGATGCGGCCAGCGGCGGCTGCCTTGCCGATTTCGGTCAGGTCCGCGCTGCCACGGTCGTTTGCCTTGGACGTTCCGAACTGTTCGATCAACGCATCCAGACGTTCGGTATACCGGGGAAGCACGATGTCCCAGGCACGCTTGCGCAATTCCTCATCGGATATCGACGCGGGGTCCACGTCGATTGCCTGCGCCATCAGGGCGGGATTGTTGCTGACTTCGCGGAACAGACTATGATGCTCCGGCAACGCGGCCAGCAGCAGGGGCAAGCCTGATGGCTTGGAATAGGTTTTGGCAACGGCCTCGTCCACGGCCCGGAAAAACCGGCGCGTCTCATTGTCGGTCAACTCGCGGCGCACGTTCATGCCGTGGCGGGTTGTTTGCCCCGGTCCGGTCGGTCCATGGGCGCGCTTCGCGCGCTCGGGGTCGTCCCTGCCGGCGCGGATCACATCCTCCAAATCCTGCGGGAAATCCGCCTCCAGTTTCACTTCATCCAGCGCATAGCGATTGCCCTCGAACAGGGTCGCCCCGTGGCGGCTTACGCCCAGAACATTGAAGCGATCCGCCGATTGCAGGATCCGCACCAGCGGTTTGGTGTGGAAACTGTCCGCGACGATTGCCTTTTCCTTCACCGTGCGCTGCAAATTATAGACTTTGAACAGCTCGGGGGTGGCAAAAACGGCGATCCCGTCGAGCGTGTGGTTCCAGAACGGCTCATCCTCTTCCAGCGTGCGGAAGGGGCGTAATAGCGCGTCGATGTCACGACCGGCATATTGACGGGCCAGCGACGCCTCGATCTCTTTCAACAGATTGCCAAAGCGGATCGGATCCTGCTTGCGATCCGGAAAGGTGCGGTGGGTCGGTTGGTAAAGCGAGATACAGGGGCCAGCGTGATCGGCCAGCAAAACAGTCTTATAGTCGTGCTCAAGTTCGTTCATTCATGTCTCCTAACGTTATGCAGCATCGGAGAACCTGACAAGATGGTCAGGCTCTCCACGGGTTTCAACGGTTCGGTTCGGAAGGCGTCAGGCAGGTGCCTTTACAAGAATCTTGACCTGGGATTTTTCCGACGACAATGCCTCGAATCCTTCGGTGACGATATCATCTATTTCGATGCGCTTTGTTACAAGGTTCTTGGCCTGAAAAAACCCGCGCGTCATCAACTCCATCACCGCCGGATAGACGTTGCGATAGCCGATGGTGCCCTTGATCGTGCGTTCGCTCAGCACGATTGTATTGGGCTGGAACGACGCCTCGGTCTCCCAGATTGACACCACGAGCGCCTGGCCTTCGTGGCGGGTGCTGTCAATCACCTGTGCCAGAACCTGCGGCACGCCCGTCACCTCGAAGGCAACATCGACGCCGCTGCCCGTTGCCGCGCGGATTTCGGCGACAACATCGGTTTCAGTGGGATCCATCGCGCGTGTCGCGCCCAGTTCGATAGCCTTGGCGCGGCGCTCCTCGGATGGCTCGACGACATAGACCCTGGACGCGCCCGCAGCGCGCAGCGCCTCGACCACCAAGAGCCCGATGGGCCCGGCCCCAAAGACCGCCGCCGTATCGCCTGCCTTGATCTTGCTGACCCGCACAGCATGCAGCGCGACGGCGGCAGGCTCGACCAGCGCGCCCTGTTCCATCGACAGCCCTTCGGGCATCTTGTGCGCCATATGCGCCGGCACCACGGAATAGGCGGCGAATCCACCCGCACCACCGGACAGGCCGACAAAACCCAAATCCTTGCACAGGTTGTATTTTCCTTCGCGGCACGCATCGCATTTGCCACAATGATAAATCGGCTCGACCGCAACCCGGTCACCGATTTCGAACCCCTCGACGCCCTCGCCCAGTTCAGTGACCTCGCCGGCATATTCATGGCCCATCGTGATCGGGGCCTTGTCGTGGCTCAGCGGATGGTTTTCATCGACGGGAACGAAGATCGGACCGGCAAGATACTCATGCAAATCGCTGCCGCAAATGCCGGTCCAGGCCACTTTGATCTTGATATCTCCGGGAGTAACCTGCGGTTCGTCGATTTCCTCGACACGAATATCTTTGGCGGCGTACCAGCGTGCGGCTTTCATGATTTTGCTCCCGTGTTCTCCAGGCGTCGACGCCCGACATGTGGTTCAGGGGCCCCCTGTTTTGTGGCCCTTTACTATATATAGGAATTCTTACAGTTTTTATAAGGTATGCACCTCGAACAACGGCTGACAGATTGCAATTCATATGAAATGCGTCATATTCCCCACTCCCCATTATTTGGAGGGTTTGAGTGGGGCGCGCGCGCCGGACGTGCCGCCCGAGATGCGTTTTGTCCTGGTGATCACGCAGCTGCCCTTTCTGCTCAGCCGACTGCGGCTCTGTCCCGCGACAGCCAGCGAGCCACCGGTCACGACGATACCGGGCGCGACCGGGATGCCGATCTATTTCTTCCTCGCGACGACGAGTCTGGGCCTATAAGCCGTGATCCGGTCAGCTCTGAGCCGACACAGGCTCTTCCGGCTCCGGCTCGGCGCGCGGATCCAGCGCCAGCGCGGCGGGGGAGATATCGGGCAGCGGCACGTATTTCTCGCGCTCGGGTTCGGGCAGTTGCGGCACCGCGCGGATGATGAACAGCACGAACACCGCGTAGGCGATGGCGACCACAGACTCGAACACGAAAAACGATGCCGGGCCAAAGACCGCCATCAGCGCCGAGGTCAGCAAAGGACCGATGGTTGCGCCGATGGAATAGACCATCAGCAGACGCCCTGAAGCGGCCACATAATACTTGCGATCCAGCCGGTCGAAAGTCTGCGCGACACAGAGCGGATAGACACTGCTGATCGCGCCTCCAAAAGCGAGGGCCAAAGCCATCAAAACGAACAGGGATATCCCGTTTGCGATCGAGAACGACAACAGCCCCCATGATGTGCCCACGGCGATCAGGATGCCGGCCATCACAACGCGCCGGTCAAATCTGTCGGCCAGCATCCCGATCGGCACCTGAAAGGCCAAGCCGCCCAAAACCACGACGCTCATGAACATGGCCGCTTCCGACACGCTGAGGCCGATCTGGCGGGCGAAGACAACGCCCATC
>NZ_JAKDLJ010000265.1 GCF_030452865.1 Pseudorhodobacter sp. | reverse complement strand
GCTTATCAAGATTACCGACACGCTTCAACCGCCCCCTGCCCCCGTTGTGACCCCCGAGCCAAATACTGCGCTGACCAAAGAACTGGCAGAATTGCGCCGTGCATTGGCCGAAAGCTCTTTGAACCGCGACAAAGCCATTGCCTCTGCAGTTGGTGAGTTGCGCGCCGCATTTGATGATCAGGTGAAAAACCTCAAAGCGGCAGCCAAGCAGGCGCAAGATGAACTCAATGGGCTAAAAGCAACTGGTGATATGCGGGTGACATCCTTGCAAGCTCTGCTCGATGCGGAGAAGGCCAAGGTGGTAGCAATGGAAGGCTCGCTTGCGAGCCGCGATGGAGAAGAATTGAGTGCGAAAAGGGCAGAACAAGCGCATCTTGACGCGATGGATCTGCTCCGCGCGCAAGTCAAATCCCCCGCATTGGTGTTCGCCAACAGTCAGGCCAAAGGCGCGGTTGGCGGAAACGGGTCCGGCGCGGGGGGTCGCACCCTTTCTGCCGATGAGGCGTTTTTGAACAGTGCTCCGGCATTGGTGGTGCAAGAGGCGGAGCGAATGCAGGCCCCTGACCGGACCCTTGCGCAAGGCTCGGTGGTTCAAGCGGCTTTGCAGGTGGCAATCAACAGTGACCTTCCGGGCAATGTGGTCGCCGTGGTGTCTGAACCGGTGCCAGCCTTTTCCGGCGATAGCATATTGATCCCGCGCGGATCACGGCTGTTTGGCTCTTACAGCGCTGGGATTGAGGCTGGCCAAGCGCGTATCTTGATTGCGTGGACCCGCATACTGACGCCTGACGGTGTTTCGATGAATATCTCGGCGGTGGGCGGCGACAGTCTGGGCCGCTCTGGTCTGACCGGTTTTGTTGACACGAAATTTGGCGCGCGTTTTGGTGGGGCCACATTGATTTCCATGATCGGGGCAGCACCATCGGTTGCAGCGGCACAGGTGAAGGATAAAATTGCGGCGGACACCTTGGCCGATGTTGGCTCGAACCTGCAAGATGCGACCTCGTCAGTGATCGCCGACCAGCTTGCGTTAAAGCCAACCATCTATGTTGATCAGGGTGCGCGTGTCACTGTCTTGGTCGATCGTGACGTGGTGATCTATTGATGAATGCGCAGGCGAGCTATGTTGACGCCTATTTGCAGCCGTTCAAAACTTGGCTGCAAGATGGGTCCGTATCGGAACTGGTAATCAATCCTGATGGTAGCGTGTGGATTGAGCGCGCGGGCGATACGCATATGGCCCTCGTTGAGGGTCAAACCATCGGCGCCAGAGAAGCCATTGATCTGGCCCAAGCGATTGTCGGGGATGCCAAGGCCAAAGTCTCAAAGCTGCGGCCCTTGGTTTCCGGCAAGATTGATTACCTTGGGCGCCCTTTGCGGGTTCAGGTTGCCATTCCTCCGGCAGTGGAGCACGGCGCGTCGGTTTCGATCCGCCTGTTCTCCACCCAAAGCATTCCAAACTTCACTGCGGAATATCTGTTTGGAACGGCGGTATCACTCGATGATATGCGGCGCGAAAAGATGAAAGAGGTTCGGGAAATTGCAGCAACGGATTTGAATGCCGCCCTGAAACGCCTAATAGAGCTGCGGCTCAATATCTTGATCAGCGGTGGCACCTCAACCGGCAAGACCACCTTTGCGCGCCACCTTCTGGGCTATGTCGGCATGGGCGAACGGCTGGTCACAATTGAAGATGCTTATGAGCTGTTTCCACCGCAACCCAATACCGTGAACCTGCTGTCTGAACGTGATAAGGACTCGCCTCGGACAACGGATGCACTTTTGGCTGCAACCCTGCGCATGCGGCCAGACCGGATTATCGTCGGCGAATTACGCGGGCGCGAGGCCATCACCTATCTTGAAGCGATCAACACCGGGCATGGCGGGTCAATCTCGACCCTTCATGCCGAAACCGCGCGGCTTGCCATTGACCGGCTGGCAATCATGGTTTTGCAGGCCGGAACGCCTTTGACCTTTGCCGAGGTGAAAAATTACATTGCGCGCTCCATCGACGTGATTGTTCAGCTTGGTCGGGTTGAGGGGAGGCGCGGGGTGACGGAGTTGTATTTTCCGGGCGGGGATTTGGGTTAGCTGCGACCATGTATGCGGTCTGACCGCACTGCGCCGATGGCTGCTGGTGTTGTCGTCATCAGTCCAGTCCGTCGTTCAAATGACATGCCGACCTGTGGCAAGGCGCTATCTCACGGATACGTGGAACTTCCACTCGACAACGGTCCATCGCAAAAGGACAGCGCGGGTGAAAATGGCAGCCCTTTGGCGGATTTAGTGGGCTTGGGAGTTCGCCCTTAACTGCCTGAAAACGACGCTTAGTTACTTCGATCCGTGGCACCTCGGACAACAGTGCCTGAGTATATGGGTGGTTGGGGCGTGCAAATACCTCTTCAACTGACGCCTCCTCAACGATGCGGCCTAAGTACATAATAGCTACTCGGTCTGAAATATGCTCAACCACACCCAAATCATGGCTGACGAACAAATAGGTCAGATCCAGCTGTTCGCGCAAATCCATAAACAGATTGATGACCTGTGCCTGTATCGACACATCCAATGCCGCCACGCTCTCGTCGCAGACCAGAAACTCCGGCTGGACGGCCAATGCACGGGCTATGTTGATCCGTTGGCGTTGGCCACCGGAAAACTGATGCGGATAGCGGCGCATCATCGATGCGTCAAAACCTGCCATTCGCAGATATTTTGTCACATAGTCGCGTTTCGACCCGGCTATCATGCCATGCGTTCGCGGCGCTTCAGCAATGATTTCTTCAACCGTCATCCGCGGGTTAAGCGCGGCCATCGGGTTTTGGAAAATCATCTGGGTCGCAAGGTCGGCCGCATGGCGATCCGGGCCAGGCAATCGATCGCGGTCTTTGCCTTTCCAGAATACGTTGCCTTCACTTTGCGGCAGAATACCTGCGACGATCCTGCCAAGCGTAGATTTGCCACAACCTGATTCGCCTACAAGGCCCAACACTTCGCCGCGTGTCACGATTAATTCCACATCGTCAACAGCGTGAACAATCGGTTTTGGTTTGGCAAGACCAAGCCGAATAGCGATCCGGTCTGCAAGATCGGGGTGGGGGCCAAAACGGCGCGTAATGCCTTGGAGTTCGATCATCGGGGATAAAGAGGCAGCCATCAAACCCTGACCTTTCGATAAAGCGGATGAAAACAGAGAAATGTGCGGGCGGCTTCGGATGTTTTGGGCGGGGCAAGATTGGCACAATCCGGTCGCACCCGAGAACAGCGGGTGCGGAAGGCGCAACCTGACGGCAATCGGTCCAAACTCGGGGTTACACCGGGTATCTGCTGCAAACGCGTGCCGCGGCTGTTCTGACTGGGGACAGACCCGATCAATCCCGCCGTGTAAGGATGTCGTGGGTCAGCCAGAATATCGGCAACCGGTCCGGTTTCAACAAGCCGGCCCGCATACATCACCGCAATCTCATCAGCGAGTCGTGACACAATTGCCAGATCATGCGTAATCCAGATGACCGCCGTGTTGTGGTTTTCTGCAAGCTGCTGAAACTCAGAGATAATCTGCGCCTGAATGGTGACGTCCAGCGCGGTTGTAGGTTCATCCGCAATAATAAGATCTGGTTTGTGCAACAGTGCAATGGCGATTGCCACCCTCTGCCTCATTCCACCCGAAAACTCGTGTGGATAAGCATTCAGACGCTCCTCCGGGCTTGGAATGCCAACTTGACCAAGCGCATCGCGCGCGCGCCGACGTGCTTCTCCTTTGCCAACGCTTTCATGTGCAGTTATTGACTCAATCATCTGGGTAGCGATAGTCAGAACCGGGTTGAGTGTCATCATCGGATCTTGAAACACCATCGCAATCCGGCGCCCTCGCAAACGCCGCATTGCCTCAGGACTCAATGTCCTTAAGTCCGTTCCGTCAAAAATTATACGGCCGCTGGTAACCCTTCCCGGTCGGTCCACAAGCCCCATGATCGAGAATCCAGTGACAGATTTCCCTGACCCGGATTCGCCAACCAAGCCTAATACTTTTCCACGATCCAGAGAAAAACTGACATTGTTGACGGCGTGCAAACCGGCGGCGGCGCTCTCGCCGGGGAATTCGGTCACGAGTGACTGCACATCAAGAAGCAGCATTACAAATTCCTCGGATTAAGGATATCGCGTAATCTGTCGCCGACCAAATTGATGGCAACGATTGTGAGGAGCAATGCGATTCCGGGAAAGAAGCTAATCCAATAATAGCCAGTCAGAAGATACTGATAACCATTGGCAATCAGCATGCCTAGCGAAGGTTCGGTTACCGATGCCCCAAGTCCAAGAAACGACAGCGTTGCCTCCAGGCCGATGGCGCGGGCGACTTGCATCGTGGCGATCACGATAACCGGCGCGAGACAGTTCGGCAGCAAGTGGCGGAAAAGGATGCGCCACCCCGGTAGCCGCAGCGAACGTGCTGCTTCCACATATTCCTTTTCGCGCTCTACAAGAGCTGTACTGCGTACTGTCCGCGCATATGTCGCCCATTCCGCGATAATGAGGGCAATCACAACATTTTGTACGCCTTTGCCCAACACCGCCAGCATCATCAGCGCCATCAGAATTGTGGGAAAGGACAGTTGCAGATCAACCAGCCGCATCAGCAGTGCTTCAATCCGCCCCCCGGTATATGCAGCGAAAAGTCCGGTCGAAGTGCCAATAACCGCAGCAGCAACCGCTGAGAGTACCCCAACCAGCAAGGATGTGCGTAACCCGTATAAGATACCCGATAAGATATCGCGCCCTTGTGAATCAGTGCCAAGTAAATACGGCACTCCCCCATAGGATTCTGATCCGGGTGGAAGGCGACCGTCCATGATATCCAGTTGCAAAAGATCATATGGGTTTTGCGGTGAAATAATCGGTGCAAACACTGCTAGCATCAGGATGATCACCAGCATGACAATGCCGAGGACCGCGAGAGGTGACGCCCTGAACTGGCGCAAACGCTGTAAAAATACGTTTTCTGTTGGTTCCAGCATATTGTCTTCGACAAGGCTCATATTTCAGGTCCCTCCGTCCATCCGGACGCGCGGGTCCAGCAGTGTGTAGCAGATGTCGATGATGAAATTCAGTGCAACAAACAGGA
>NZ_JAKDLJ010000264.1 GCF_030452865.1 Pseudorhodobacter sp. | reverse complement strand
GTCAATATCTTGGTCAAATCGGTCGAACTGGAATCCTGCTCGGTTTTCGCATGATGAACTTCGGCTAATGGAAGGACTTGGGTTTTTTCCCCGAAGACTGATCTGCCGCGCACCGTCACCGTTCCGACCGAGCGATCAAAGATCACGACCTCCATCCTCACGAAGAACGCAAAAAGCAGGGCAAATGCTGTGAACAGGATCGCAAGTTTTCCGGCCTCGGCGGGTTGCCCGTCAAACAGTTTGTTCAACGCGATCCCGGCAAAGATCAGCATACCTGCGATGAGACCCAATCCTCGCGCCAACGGCCGGGAGCGCAGAAACAACCGATTTGGCGTCCGTTCGATGACTTTCATCTGCGCATCCGTGGCTGGAATTGCAGCCTAGCAGATATTGGCTGGTCGCAATAGCGGCAATCCAGTGCGGAATCAGCGCAGCGCGTTCAATCTGTGCGGTCACTGGCAAGCCCGCGCCGCGCGTCAATCCAGTCATTCGTGGTTGCAACCGCCTTTCGGGCTGCGGCATCAAAGCGGGATTCGGTCGCTATAACCCAATCCTCTTGCTCAAACCGCGCGATCACCTGCGCGGCATTTGCCGAGCCGGACGGCACTTGCTGCGTTAGTTCGACACCGCGCAAGGATGTCAGGCTTTGCGCCCTGTGTTCTTTGGCACCCGCGCCCCGCCCTTGCCAGATCGCTTGCCCCGTTTTCGCATTGAGGGTCAATGCCGCAGGCCGCAACCATTGGCGCAGCACCAGAAACCCGACCAATGCCGCCACCAAACCGAAACCCGCGCCGATGTGGCGACCACCGGCCCAATCGGCCAGCGCCAGCCCTGCATAGCCGCACAAGAACGCGCCCAACATCACCAAAGGTCGGTTTGCCCCCTGCGACAACACCAGCCGCTCCGGACGATTTTCAGTCACTTTCATGGCGAACCCGTTGTATCCCCCGGGCATTCCACACGGATCGCACGACAATGCAAGCCAGTGCCGGAAACATGCCACAGAACGAAGATACCCTTTGAGCCTTGTGGGTGAAGCCCTTTTTCTTTCATTTCCGCTGGTCTAGGTTCGGATCGAAGATCATCCCCCATAGCATGATCTGCTTATTTAGTGTTGGGTTGGGCCTTGGGTCAGGAATACTGCGTGGAAAATTGGGATGAAATCAGGACCGCCTATCAGGTCGCGCGGATTGGCACGGTATCAGGGGCTGCGGCAGTGCTTGGCGTGCATCATGCCACCGTCATCCGCCACATTGACGCACTGGAAGGGCGGTTGGGGGAAAAGCTGTTCCAACGCCATGCGCGCGGCTATACGGCCACTGAAGCCGGGCGCGATCTGCTGTCGGTTGCGCAGGCGACCGAGGATCAGTTCGCCCAGCTTTCCAACCGCATCCGGGGCCATGGCGAAACGGTATCGGGCGAGTTGATCATCACCTCCATCGCTGATCTCAGCCCCGACATGGCCGATTGTTTCACCGATTTTCAGCGGCTTTATCCCGGCCTGACGATCCGGTTCCTGACTGGCTACCGACTGTTCCGGCTTGACTTTGGCGAAGCGCATGTCGCGATCCGGGCCGGTGCTGCACCGTCGGAATCCGATTATGTCGTGCAACCGTTCATTCCCTTGCAGCACGCGCTTTACGCCGCACCGAAATATGCCGCCCGTTTCGGCCTGCCGAAAAGTGATGCAGATCTGCCCAACCATAAATTCGTCTGCAATGATGATCTGAACAACCGCGCGCCGTTCTACCAATGGCTGCGCAACACCGTCCCGGCTGAGGCGCTGAGTTTTCGCGCCACGGAGCCGGCGACGATCTTTGACGCCATTGCCGCAGGGTCCGGCCTTGGCTTCATGTCGCGCGTTGCCGCTGCGCATTTTCCCGATCTGATCGAGGTGATGCCGCCCCGCCCGGAATGGAACATCAGCCTTTGGCTCGTCACGCATGTCGATCTGCACCGCACACTGAAGGTCCAGCGCCTTCTGGCCCACCTGAAAGAGGCGGCGCAGCAATGGCAGAAAGCCTGATCCATCGGCTGAGTGAGTCGGCGCGCGGCCATCTGGCGATGCTGCTGTTTTCCGCACTTGTCGCGGGGTCGTTCTCGCTCGGTTCCATGGCGGCGCCCTTTGTCGACCCAGCGGCGCTGACGACACTGCGCTTTGTGTTTTCGGGTGCCATCGTCGGGGCGGCGGCACTTGCGACCGGCAGCATCCGGCGTTCTGCTTTTGTTGCGCCGTGGCGCTATCTCATCCTTGGGCTGTTGCTTGCGATCTATTTCGTGCTGATGTTCGAAGGGCTTAAGACCGCCACCGCTGTTTCCACCTCTGCCGTTTTCACCCTGACCCCGCTGATGGCTGCCGGTTTCGGCTGGGTCACGCTGCGCCAACGCACGACACGGCGGATGTTGCTGGCGCTGCTGATCGGGGCGGCCGGTGCGGCTTGGGTGATCTTTCGCGCCGATTGGACCGCGCTGCGGCAGTTCCACATCGGGCGCGGTGAATGGATTTATTTCTGGGGCTGTGTCTCACACGCGCTCTACGCACCGATGATCCGCAAATTGAACCGGGGCGAACCGGCGCTGGTTTTTACGTTCGGCATGATGATCGCAGGGTTGCTGATCCTGACGATCTGGTCATTTCCCGCGCTGATCGCGACCGATTGGGCCGCGCTGCCGGGCATAGTGTGGATCACGCTCGCCTATGTCTCCATCGCGGCAAGTGCGATGACCTTTGTGATCATGCAATATGCCAGCCTGCGGCTGCCCGCATCGAAAGTCATGGCCTATACTTACCTGACCCCCGCCTGGGTGATCTTGTGGGAAATCGCGCTAGGGCGCGGCGCACCACCTTTCGGCGTGCTGGCCGGGGTCGCGATGACGATGATCGCACTTTACCTGCTGCTGGAGGATTGAGCCGTCAGCGGTCCTGCCCCAGACGCATCCGTTTTTCCAGACGCCGCAAGGCCAGTGACAGCGTGATCGTCATCGTCAGATAGACCAGTGCGACCACATTGTAGGTTTCGAAATACCGGAAATTGCCCGCCGCCGTAACCTTGCCCAACTGGGTGATATCGGTGACACCAAGCACCGAGACGAGCGAGCTGTCTTTCACCATTGCAACAAAATCATTGCCCAAAGGCGGCAAAATCACCCGAAAACCCTGCGGAAATACAACAAGTCGGAAGATCTGCCATTTGCTGAGGCCAAGCGCCTCTGCTGCCTCCACCTGCCCCGGATCGACCGAAGCCAAACCGGCGCGGAACACCTCGGCCAGAAAGGCGGAATAGGCGATGGTCAATGCAATCACCGCACGCCAGAGCAGTGAGAAATCACGGCTGCGCACCCGGTCAAAGCCGAGATATCCCGTCAGAAAATTCCACAATTCCACCAAAGCCGGGGCAAGCGCGAAGGCCACATAAAGCAGCAAGACGATGATCGGGATGCCGCGCACCACCTCCACATAAAGCCGCGCCGCCTGCCGGACCAGAAGGAAGCGTGACCCACCTGCCACTGCCAGCAAAAGGCCGAGCGTCGCTGCCATGCCAAAGGCCACAACCGTCACCATCACGGTGGTCCAGATGCCCTTGGACAGCGTGGCAAGCACCTGCGAATAGAGGTTGTCCGACAAGACATGCCAAAACAGATAGATGCCGACCCCGATCAGGGTCAGCAGCCAATAGGGGAAATCATGCTCCGAACTGGGCGTCTTGCGCACGGGGCCGGGATCAGTTGTCGAAACTGTAATCGACAAACCATTTCTGGTTCAGCGCGTCGATACTGCCATCCGTCTTCATTGCGGCAATTGCGGCATTGATCGGCGCGACCAAGGCAGAGCCTTTGGGGAAGATGAAACCGAAATCTTCTGCCCCAAGCTTTTCGCCGACGATCTTCAACTTGCCATTGCTTGCCGCGACATAGCCATTGCCGCCGGTGCTGTCGGTCAGCGCAAGATCAACATCGCCATTGCGCAACGCCTGCACCCCGGCACCGAAGGTTTCGAACATCTTGATCCGCGGGTTCGCCTCATCCCCGTCCAGAATGTCATAGACGCCGACATAAAACGGCGTGGTGCCGGGTTGGGCCGCCATCAGCAGGTCAGGATTGGCGGCAAAACTTTTCGCATCAGTGAAACGCTCCTCATCGCCGCGCACCAGCATGACCATTTCAGACCGCATGTAAGGGTCTGAGAAATCGACCTTTTCCTTGCGATCGTCGCGAATGGTGATCCCGGTCATTCCCATGTCGAACTGCCCTTCTGAGACGGCCGGGATCATCGCATCCCATGAGATATTCTCATAAGTAACCTTGAGGTTCAGCCGCCGGGCAATTTCGGCCACCGCGTCATATTCCCAGCCAATCGCCTTGCCATCCTTGATGAATTGCAGCGGCGGATAGGCGTTTTCGGTCACCACGGTAATCTCTTTCCCCGCCATATCCAGCAAGTCACCGGCGAAGGCCGGAGCGGTGAGCAGGGCCAGAAGGCCAAGGGTTGCGGTCAGTTTCATCGGTCAGGCTCCCGTGATTGGTTGAGGGGCGGCGGGGTTTTGTTGCCGTCACGTTACCTTTCAGGTGTGGATTGTCCAGTCAATGCGTGTGGCCGCAAACCTCACATCCCGCACGTCGATGGGTCTTTATCACCCGCGCCTCGCCGTAAAGCCCGTCATAGATCATCAGACGCCCGCGCAGGCCGTCGCCCGCACCGGTCAGGTATTTCACTGCTTCCAGCGCCATCATGGAGCCGATTACCCCCGGCAAAGGGGCCGCAACCCCGGCCTCAGCGCAGGTCGGCACCATGCCGGGGGCGGGGCGGTTTGGGAAGACACATTGGAAACAGGGGCCGCCATGGGCGGGATCATAAAGGCCAAGTTGGCCTTCCCATTGCGTGATTGCGCCTGTTATCAACGGCTTGCCTGACGAAACTGCCAAGCGGTTCACCAAATAGCGGGTGTCGAAATTATCGGTGCCGTCAAGGATCAGGTCATATTCGGCGATCAGATCTGCGGCGGCCCCATCAAGCCTGCGCTGATAGGGACATAATTCGATGAACGGGTTCAGCGCCTGCACCGCAACCAGGGCCGATTGCACCTTGGGCAGTCCGATACGGCCGTCGGTATGGATCACCTGACGTTGCAGGTTGGAATTCTCCACCAGATCGTCATCAATCACCCCGATGCGGCCCACCCCCGCCGCC
>NZ_JAKDLJ010000263.1 GCF_030452865.1 Pseudorhodobacter sp. | reverse complement strand
TTGCACCGCTTTCGAACAATGTTGCGCCGTCAATCTCCAACGCTGGAATCCGGCCAGCCGGCGATAGCGCCAGAAAAGCGGGGTCGCGCAGGGATTTGTCAAAGCGATGCGTGACCAATTCAAACTCTGCGCCGATTTCATGGAGCAGCCACAGCGTCCGGAATGAACGCGCCTGCGCAACATGGTGCAGACGGATCACGCCTCATCCTCAAGCAGGATCAGCGCGGCCCCGGCTTCGACCTGTTGACCGGCCTCGACAAGAACCTCAGCCACGATGCCATCACGCGCGGCGGCAAGCGTGTGTTCCATCTTCATCGCTTCCAGCACCGCAAGCCGATCCCCGGCGCAGACGCTTTGGCCCGGCGTCACAAAAACCGCCTTTACCAGCCCCGGCATCGGCGACAGCGTGGCTTTGCCCCCTGCCGCTGCGGTCGTGTCGCGGTCCAGCGGATCGATGGCTGTGAAGGCATAGGTGTCGTCGGCGGTGAAAACGTAGATTTTTGCTCCTTTCACCACAACTCGGGCGGATTGGCCGTCAACGCCCCAGTCGGGGCCCCGGCGGCGGGCCGCGATCACCCGGTCGCCAATCGTCACATCAGCACGGTCTGGCCCCTGCACCGCAAGACCCGCAGACAGCGCCTCGCCCCGGTGCGACAGCGCGATAGCGCGCTGCATCGGCGTGCCTTGGGTGAAGCCGGTGAGCGTGTCCTGTGGCAGCGCCGCCACTGCCAGAACTGCCAAAGCCTTGACCCCATCGCAAGCCGGTGTTTCGGAAGTCAAAGACATGATATCCCGCTCAATCAACCCGGTATCGACATCACCCCGCGCAAAGCCCTTGTGGCGGGCGAGTGCGCCGAGGAAAGCGAGATTGGTGACAGACCCCGCCACTTCGGTCAGCGCCAGCGCGCGGCGCAGTTTTGACAGCGCCACCGCGCGGGTGGGGCCATGCACGATGATCTTGGCAATCATCGGGTCGTACCACGGGCTGATACTGTCACCCGCCCGCACGCCGCTGTCGGCGCGGGCGCCGGGTGGAAATTTCAAGTGCTCCAGCCGTCCGGTTGCAGGTAAAAAACCTGCTGGCACATCCTCGGCATAAAGCCGCGCCTCAAAGGCATGGCCGTTGATTGTCAGATCCTCTTGCTGCAACGGCAGGCTTTCGCCCGCGGCCACGCGCAATTGCCATTCGACCAGATCAATGCCCGTAATGGCTTCGGTCACCGGGTGTTCGACTTGCAGGCGCGTGTTCATTTCCATGAACCAGAAGCGGTCAGCGCGCAGCCCGTCGCTGGCATCGACGATGAATTCGATGGTACCCGCCCCTTTGTAGCCGATGGCACGCGCAGCCTTGACCGCCGCATCGCCCATCGCTTGGCGCATTTCAGGCGGCATATCGGGTGCGGGGGCCTCCTCGATCACCTTCTGGTGGCGGCGTTGCAAGGAACAATCGCGTTCAAAGAGATGTAGCGCGTCCTTGCCATCGCCGAAAACCTGAACTTCGATGTGACGCGGTTTTTCGACATATTTCTCGATCAGTACGGCGTCATTGCCAAATGCCGTCGCCGCCTCGCCCTTGGCGCTGGCGAGCGCGTCGGCAAAATCCGCAGGTCTGTTGACCCGCCGCATGCCTTTGCCCCCACCGCCGGCGACTGCCTTTATCAACACCGGATAGGTAATTTTGCCAGCCTGCGCCGCCAGATGTTCGGGATCCTGATTTTCGCCCAAATAGCCGGGAACCACGGGAACCCCTGCCGCCTGCATCAGTCTTTTGGCTGCATCCTTCAAGCCCATTGCGCGAATGGCTTTGGCCGAAGGGCCGATGAACACAAGACCCGCTGCCGCTACCGAGTCAACGAAATCCGGATTTTCCGACAAGAAGCCATAGCCGGGGTGGATCGCCTGCGCGCCCGTCGCTTTGGCCGCCGCAATAATCACATCCCCGCGCAGATAGCTGTCACGCGGGGTCGAACCGCCGATATGCACCGCCTCATCCGCCATCGCGACGTGTTTTGCTTCTCGATCGGCATCAGAATAGACCGCGACGGTGGCAACCCCCAGTTTTTGCGCGGTTTGCATGATACGGCACGCGATTTCGCCACGATTGGCGATCAGTATTTTTTTAAACATGAACCGTCTCGGGGGTTGGCGAGCGCCGGGGGCTGCCTGCCCCCGGACCCCCGGGGATATTTTTGAACAGATGATTTACATGCGGAACAGGCCGAATTTTGTCGGCTCTATCGGGGCATTCAGGGTGGCGGAGAGGGAAAGCGAGAGGATGGCGCGGGTTTTTCTGGGGTCGATGATGCCGTCATCCCAAAGGCGCGCCGATGCGTAGAGGGGGTGGGATTGTTCCTCAAACATATCAATCGTCGGCTGTTTGAAGGCGGCTTCTTCATCCGTGGACCAGGTGCCGCCTTGACGCTCAATCCCGTCACGTTTCACCGATGCCAACACGCCTGCAGCTTGCGCACCGCCCATGACGGAAATGCGGCTGTTTGGCCAGGTCCACAGGAACCGAGGCGAATAGGCGCGGCCTGCCATGCCGTAATTGCCCGCACCGAAGGAGCCGCCGATCAGCAGGGTGATTTTCGGGACATTGGTGGTGGCGACGGCAGTGACCATTTTCGCGCCGTGCCGCGCGATACCCTCGTTTTCATATTTGCGGCCGACCATGAAGCCCGTAATGTTTTGCAAGAACACCAAGGGGATATTGCGCTGACTGCAGAGTTCCACGAAATGCGCGCCTTTGACCGCCGCTTCCGAGAACAGCACGCCATTGTTGGCGATGATACCAACCGGGCAGCCATTCACATGGGCAAAGCCCGTGACAAGGGTTTCGCCAAACCGCGCCTTGAACTCATCAAAGCGGGAGCCATCGACCACGCGCGCGATCACTTCGCGGACATCGTAGGGCGTGCGCAGGTCGGGGGGGACGAGGGAGAGGATTTCTTCGGGGTCATAAGCGGGATCTTCGGCGGATTGCCATTGGACGGTCGCGGGCTTGGCGCGGTTGAGATTGCCAACGGCGCGGCGGGCAAGAGCGAGGGCGTGGGCGTCATCCTCAGCCAGATAATCAGCGACACCAGAAAGGCGGGAGTGGACATCACCGCCGCCCAGGTCTTCGGCGCTGACCACCTCACCCGTCGCGGCCTTCACCAAAGGCGGGCCTGCCAGGAAGATCGTGCCTTGGTCGCGCACGATAATCGTCACATCCGACATCGCCGGCACGTAAGCGCCGCCAGCGGTACAAGAGCCCATGACAACCGCGATTTGCGGGATGCCCTTGGCGCTCATCTGTGCCTGATTGTAGAAGATGCGGCCGAAATGGTCGCGGTCGGGGAAGACCTCATCCTGATTGGGCAGGTTCGCGCCGCCTGAATCCACCAGATAAATGCAGGGCAGCAGGTTTTCCTCGGCAATCTCCTGCGCGCGCAGGTGTTTTCTCACCGTCATCGGGTAATAGGTGCCGCCCTTTACGGTGGCATCATTGCAGACCACCATCACATCCTGCCCCATCACCCGGCCGATCCCGGCGATCAACCCCGCACCGGGGGCCGCACCGTCATACAGCCCATGCGCGGCTGTCGCCCCGATTTCGAGAAACGGACTGCCCGCGTCCAGCAGGTTCGCCACCCGTTCGCGCGGCGGCATCTTGCCGCGAGAGATGTGGCGGGCGAGGGATTTTTCTCCGCCGCCCGCTGCGGCCAGCACGGCGGCTTGACTGACGGTTTCCAGCATTGCCAGATGGGCGGCTCGGTTGGCACGGGCGGTTTCGGTGTTGGGGAGGAAGGTGGAGGTGAGTTTCATTTATTTACCTCGCTGAGAACCAATCCAAATGCTTCATATAAATTGAAGGATGCGCAAACCAAAACAACCACAAAAATAATAGCTAGAGCATGAGGAACCCAGAATGTTAAGTTTATCCATCTGCATTTCTTTTTATGGCTTAGAACGGATTTTTCTCGTTCTCCCCCGTCATTAGAAAAACCAACATTGTAAGCGGCTCGAATGTCGATCTTTTCAATGTTATAGATGTCGTCCCAAACGGCCTCATTCAGTAACCAATTGATATGAATAAAGTAGTTCGCTAGAAGTGCTAAAATTACGCCTGCTCCAAACAAAGTACCCGCGACAAATGCGTAACCCAAATTTATCTGAGGGGACATCGCGACCATTGTTGGTACGAAGAACAACCCTCCGCCAGAAACAAGAAATGCGTTTTTAACAACTAAGACCCCGTAGTCATAAGCATGTTGCCCTGCGCTTAACCCATGCGTCGAATAGCGCCACTTCGCGATTTCTAGAGCTTTCTCGATTTCTCGTAACCTGTCATCGGTCATTTCCCCAACAACTCCCGCCCGATCAGCATCCGCCTAATCTCACTCGTCCCTGCGCCGATCTCCATCAATTTCGCGTCCCGGAACAACCGCGACACCGCAGAATCGGCCAAAAACCCTGCCCCGCCCAGCGCTTGCACTGCCTGATGCGCCTGCACCATTGCCTGTTCTGACGCATACAGCACGCAAGCCGCCGCATCGGCGCGGGTGACCTGGCCGCGATCACAGGCGCGCGCGACCTCATAAACATAGGCGCGAGCGGAGTTCATTGCGGTATACATATCCGCAACCTTACCCTGCATCAGTTGGAAATTCCCAATTGGCTGGCCGAATTGTTCGCGGCTTTGCAGATAGGGGATCACCTCATCCAGACAGGCCGCCATGATGCCGGTGCCGATGCCCGACAGCACCACGCGCTCATAATCAAGGCCCGACATCAGCACGCGCACGCCTTTGCCCTCGGCCCCCAACACGTTTTCAAACGGCACTTCGACATTGTCGAAAACCAGCTCTGCGGTGTTCGACCCGCGCATCCCGAGCTTGTCGAAATGCGGGCTGGTGGAAAAGCCTTTCATCGCCTTCTCAACAATAAAGGCCGTCATCCCGCGGCTGCCCGCTTCCGGGTCGGTCTTGGCATAGACCACCAGCGTATCGGCATCCGGCCCGTTGGTGATCCAGTATTTATTGCCGGTCAGTGCATAATACCCGTTCTTCTTCTCCGCCCGCAGCTTCATGCTGACAACATCCGATCCCGCCCCGGCCTCCGACATCGCCAACGCGCCAACCGCCCGACCCGAAA
This sequence comes from Pseudorhodobacter sp., assembly GCF_030452865.1. Classification (GTDB taxonomy): domain Bacteria; phylum Pseudomonadota; class Alphaproteobacteria; order Rhodobacterales; family Rhodobacteraceae; genus Pseudorhodobacter. Next base: position 61 of record NZ_JAKDLJ010000263.1, on the reverse strand, counting down.
TCAACCCCGGCAGGTATTTCGCTTTCTGCTCCACCGTCCCATTCAGCTTGATCTGGTTGAC
>NZ_JAKDLJ010000262.1 GCF_030452865.1 Pseudorhodobacter sp. | reverse complement strand
GAAAGGGGCGACCGTGCAGTTTCACAACGACAAATTCGCCAATCCGGCAGGTCTGGTGGATTTCATCAAGACCCAAGCTGGCGCGCGGGTGTCGGGTAACAAGATCGTGCTGGTTCAGGACTGGAAAACCGAAGGCGACAAGATCAAGGGCGCGTTCGCAATCGCCAAAGCATTGGCGGAGAAGTTGTTGGAATTGAAGAAATAATAGGGTTTACGGTTGCGCCTTTGGCAGCGTCAGCATCAACAGCAGCGCCAGAATTGACATCACCAGCACGCCAAGCACCAACGGAAGATACGTGCCGTTGAACGCAAGGCCCAGCGGGGCGGCGAGCATGACAGCACACACCGTTGCAATCGCGCCGGTCACCGATGCCGCCATGCCCGCGATATGGCCGACAGGTTCCAGCGCCAGCGCGTTGAGGTTGCCAAGTGTCAACCCGGCCATCGCAAACACCCCGATCATCCAGATGACAAACAGCGCGAAACCCGCGCCGCCAGTCAGGATGCCGGAAAGCGCCAGCGCGATGGTTACGGCGGACAGGGCAATCTGAGCGATCAGCGTCGTGGTGATCATCGAACGCATCCCGACACGGCCAACCAGAAAGGCATTTGTCGGGCTGGCGGTGCCTGCGCAAATGGCAACCACGGCAAACCAGAGCGGGAAACTGTCGGCGCGGTTGAAGACATCCTCGAATATCTGCTGCGCAGAGGAGAGTGTGCCGAAAAGTGCCCCGAAGATAAGGGTTTGCACGGCGATAGTGGTACGGATGACGCGGTGCGACAACACCTCTTTCAGGGCCGCAATCAGGGGTGCAGCGCGAAAGGGACGACGGCTTGCCAAGGGCAGCGTTTCGGGTTGTCGCATCATCAGCCAGACCATCGAAATCACCGAGAAAGCAATGAAGGTGACGAAGATGGAACGCCAGCCAAAGGCCGAGATGATGCCGCTTGCCGCCAGCGGCGCGATGGCGGGCACGAGGGTAAAGATCATCATCGCGAAGCTGACGATGCGGGCCATGTCGCGCCCTTTGTAAAGGTCACGCACCAAGGCGAGCGACACCACGCGCGCCCCTGCCGCGCCCAAGCCTTGAATGATGCGGGCGGCCAGCATGGTTTCCAGTGTTGGCGCGAAATAGGCAACACCTGCGGCGAAACAATAGAGCACCGCGCCTGAAACGATGATCCGCCGCCGCCCGAAACTGTCGGAAAGCGGGCCTGCGACAAAGGTGCCCAGCCCCATGCCAAGCACGAAGCTGGTCAGGATCAGCTGTGCGGTATTGGGCGCGTCGGGTGTCAGTTCTGCCGCGATACTGGGCAGGGCGGGCAGCATGGAGTCGATGGAAAAGGCAACCGTGGCGAACAGCATCGCGATCAGGGCGATGAATTCACTTTGGCCCATGGCTCGTGTCGGGTGGGTCATGTCACGGTGCCTTCTGGAATTGAGTTGCGCCGCGTGTCGACGGTTTTGGGGGCGGGTTCAAGCCTCTGGCAAAGTGGGCTGTTTTTCCAGCAACTCATCAATCACCTGTTGCCAGACCGCGACGGGTTGTGCGCCCGACATCAGATATTGTTGTGCGATCAGAAAGGCCGGCACCCCGGTCAGCCCCTTCGTGCGGGCATCAGCATCGCGGGCAATCAGATCATCTCGGTCGGCGTCGCTGTCCAGCAGCCTTGCGGTCATTGCGCCATCCATTCCAGCGGCAACGGCAATCCCGGCCAGAACGACCCGATCACCGATATCCTTGCCGTCGCGGAAATAGGCGCGGAACAGCGCCGCAACCACGGCATTTTGTCGCCCCTCCAGCCCGGCCCAGTGAATCAGGCGATGGGCGTCGAGGGTGTTGGGCGTGCGCTGCATCGCCTCAAAGTTGATCTCCAGCCCGGCGGCTTTCGCGGCTTGCGTCACGCGGGCATAAACCTCTACGGCTTTGTCCTTGCCGCCGAATTTCTGCTCCAGATAGTCGCGGCGGTCGACGCCCCCCGCAGGCATGTCCGGGTTCAATTGGAACGGGTGCCACTGGACCTGAAACGGTTGTTCCGCCCGGCTTTCCATTGCGCGGTCAAGATGGGTTTTGCCGATATAGCACCAGGGGCAGATCGGGTCAGAGAAAATATCGAGGCGGATCATTGGGGCGCTTCCTTTCGGGCGACAATGCTGATTTGTGGTTGCGCTATCCTATTGTCGCGGCGATGACGAGGGGTCAGCGGGTATTGGACGCAAGGCGCGCCGGTTCAGCTTGCCATTGGCGTTGCGGGGCAGGTGGGCCGCATGGCGAAACAGGCGCGGCTGCTTGTAGCGCGCAAGGGCGCTTGCCGCATGGGCGCTTAGCGCGGATTCCTCCAACGGGGCAACGGCGCTGTAGAAGCAGGCGATGACGGTGGTGCCGGGTTTCACCTCCCATTCTATCGCGGCGCAATCAGTTACGCCGGGAAAGCGCACCATCACCGCCTCCACCTCCAGCGGCGAGACGCGGTAGCCGCCCGCGTTCATCATGTCGTCGCCTCGGCCGAGATAGGTGATCGCGCCATCCGCTGCCATTTCCGCGATGTCGCCAGTCACATACCAATCCCCGCGAAAGCGCGCTTTGGTGGCGCGGTCGTCGCCGTAATAGCCAAGGAACAGGCCGGGGTCGTGGCGATCAACCGCAAGGATGCCGGGTTCATCGAAGGCCGTCGGCGCGCCATCATCCCCCAGAATCGCGATGTGGCGGCCCGGCTGGGCAAAGCCGGTCGCGCCCTCGGGTGCGGGGTGCGTGGGCGAGCCAGAGAGGAAGGTGGAGATTTCGGACATGCCGAAGGCTTCATGGATCGGCGTGCCGGTAGCCACCTGCCAATCGGCGCGGGTGGCTTGGGGGAGGGCTTCGCCCGCTGACAGACCGTGGCGCAGTTCGGGCATCGGCGGCATCGGCTGGCGCAGGATCTGGCGGTATACGCCGGGGGCTGCGGCGAAGATGCTGGCCTGCGCTTTTTGCAGCAGGTCGGGCAGGGCGGTGGCTGCGGTGCCGGGCGCGGGGATCAGCGCCGTTGCACCGATGGTCCAGGGGTCCATCAGACCGGTGCCAAGCGTATAGGTCCAGTTGAACGCACCCGCATGCAGCAGGCGGTCATCAGATGTCAACCCGTACCAGCCCTGCATCATCATCTGCCGCGCCAAAATCGCGCGATGGGCATGGGCAACCGCTTGCGGATGCCCGGAGGTGCCAGAGGTGAAGATGATATAGCCGAGCCGGTTCGGATCGCCCATTTCCGGCGCATGAGGGGGCAATTCCTGCATGTCATGTAACGCTTCTGCATGCAGAAGTGGGCAAGATGGGGTCGCAGGCAGGGCGACACCTTCCCCCGCGACGATCAGCGCGGGCGTGGTCAGATCACACAGCTTTGCCACCTCGGGCCCGGTAAGCATGGCCGAGGTCGGGATCGGCACCAGACCTGCTGTGATCGCGGCCAGAAACAGCACCGGGAAATCAACGCTGTTGCCCAGCCGCATCAGGATGCGGTCACCGGGCGCGAGCCCTTGGGCCAGAAGCCCGGTTGCGACCCCGCCCACGGCAGCCGACAGCCGGGCATAGTGCCAGCTTTCCACATGATCGGGATAGAGCAGTTCCAGCGCGGTCTTTTCCGGCGTCAGTGCTGCCTTGGCCAGCACATAGGCGGCAAGGTTGAAACTGTCGGGCAGGGTGGGATAGGGAGGAGCGTGGGATATTGCTGGCATGGTGGGATTGTTGCTATCGCCGCTGTGGCGCGGTTGCAAGGCTGCACCATCCTTGCTGCGTCACAGACAGAACAATACCACCGCGACAAACACCCCGTTCGCGAACAACAGCGCCATCACTGCCAGCGAGCCGAGATCTTTGGCATCGCGCGCAGCCTCCGACCAATGCGGTGAGACGTGATCGACAATCGCCTCCACCGCCGTATTCAACGCCTCTATGGCGAGCAGCAGGAACCACAGGATCAGAAAGCCGGGGTAGGCCCAAACCGGGGCGCTGGTCAGCCAGAACAGCAACGCCACGATCGGCAGGCCAAGCACCTCATGGCGAAAGGCTGTTTCCGCCCAAAGCCTGCGGATGCCCGCAACGGAATACCCGGCGGCGGCCAGCAGATGGCGCAACCCGGTGATGCGGGCGGGGCGCGGTTTCGCAAAGGCCTCGTTCTTATCCGCCATTCGTACAGCCTTCGATGATATCCAATGCGGGGTCAAGCGTATCAGTTTTCACATCCGCCAGACGCAGAATCGTGCTGAACATGTTGTCATGGCTGAACGGCTCGCTTCGCTTGGCCTTGATGCAGGCTTCGTCGATGCCGAAGGTCTGGGCAAAATCGGTGCCAAGCCACATCAGCATCGGCACGCGGGTCTGAAAGGCGGGCGCAACGAAATAGGGCGCTCCGTGCAGGTACAGTCCGTTCTCTCCCAGCGATTCGCCATGATCCGAGGCATAGAACATCGCGGGCAGTACCCGGTCCTGTGCTGCCAGATCATCAATTATCGTGGCCAGAATATGATCAGTGTAGCGGATCGTGTTGTCATAGGCGTTGGTAATCAACTCATTGCTGCAATCCTTCAGCTCCGAGGTCATGCAGGTCGGTTTGAAATCCTCAAACGCCTTGGGGTAGCGCAGGTAATAGGACGGGCCATGGCTACCGATCATATGCAGGACCAGAACCGTGTTCCGGGTCATGGTCTTGGCGTAATCCGCGAGTTTATCAAGGAAAATCCCATCCGTGCATTCGCCATCGGCGCAATAGCGCGGATCGGTGGAGGTGATGACGTTTTCGACGGTGAAGCGGCTGGCGATATTCTTGTCGCCGGTGTTATTGTCCCACCACTCAACATGATAGCCGGCACGGCCCAGCACATCGAGCAGGTTTTCGGTGCTGAGCGCTTTTTCGTAGCTGTAATCCGCGCGGCCCAGATGTGAAAACATGCAGGGCAGTGACACAGCCGTTGCCGTGCCGCAGCTTGACACATTGTCAAAATAAGCGATGTCGCGCTTGGCAAGTTCGGGATTGGTGTCGCGGCTGTATTCCCCAAGGCTCCAGTTCTGCGCGCGGGCGGTTTCACCGGCCATCACCACGATCAGTACGGGCTTGGCGGCCGCGGACAGCGCCGGCCCTGGTGTGGCATCGGTGCCGTAGGCTTGCAGTGGCAAGCGTTCAGATCGCTGGATCATGTGGATATAGCGCAGGGTTGCGGCAAGCGGCGC
>NZ_JAKDLJ010000261.1 GCF_030452865.1 Pseudorhodobacter sp. | reverse complement strand
AAAACCCCCAGCACGCCGTCATATTTTCCGCCCGTTGGCTGGGTATCCAAATGGCTGCCCATATAGACGGGCAGCGCCTTTGGGTCCTCCCCCGCGCGGGTGGCAAACATCGTGCCCATGGTATCGACGCCCATGGTCATGCCCGCCGCCTTGCACCATGTCTGGAACAAAGCGCGCCCTGTCGCATCATCGTCGGTCAAGGTCTGCCGATTGTTGCCGCCCGCCACGCCGGGGCCAATTTGCGCCATTTCCATCAGGCTGTTCCACAGCCGTTCGCCATTGATGCGAAGGTTTTCGCCCGGTGCTGCCATTTGTCATTCCCCCTTGCCGCCGGTTTCCTTGCCGCCCTATGCTTTGGTGATAGCGCAACACAAGCTGACCAATCGGTCAAGAAGATTCGCCCCCACGCCCATGCCAATCACCAAGCACCCTATGAAACGCCCGCAAACCCGGCGACAAACCCGCGCCGAGAATGAACGCGCGATATTGGCGGCGGCAGAATCGGTCTTTGCCGAAGCCGGATTCGGAGGCGCCACGATGCAACTGATCGCCGATATCGCTGGCCTGCCGAAAGCCAATCTGCACTACTACTTCGCGACAAAGGAGGAACTTTACCGCCGTGTCGTGCAGGAGATTTTCGAGATCTGGCTCGACGCAGCCGCCAGTTTCGATGACGCCCCTGATCCCGCAACCGGAATTGGTGCCTATATCGACGCCAAGATGGAGATCTCGCGCCGCCACCCCAACGGCTCCAAAGTCTGGGCGTCAGAGGTGATGCATGGCGCGCCGGTGATACAGGACTACCTCGAAGGCACCCTGCGCGACTGGACCGATGGCCGCATCGCGGTGATTCAGGCTTGGATTGATGCGGGCCAAATGGCACCGATCGACCCGCGACACCTGCTTTACATGCTCTGGGCGACAACGCAGCATTACGCCGATTTCGGCCATCAGGTCGCGACACTGAATTTCGGCCGTCCGCTGTCCAATGCGGAATGGCAAATCGCGAAAGACAATGTCAAACAAATCATTCTGCGCGGCATCGGCGCGATCTAGGCCAAAGGGACAATCATGGATATCGACAGCCTGCAACAGCAAGAAAGGGAGCTGATCTGGTCGCAGTTCACCGCCGACACCGCGCTCGATTTGGGCGAGACCCTGCTGGAGGAAGCGCGGCGCAGCAACCTTCCCATCGTGATCGACATCCGCACTGCTGACCAAACCCTGTTTCACGCAGCCTTGCCGGGGGCGACGCCGCTCAACGATCTGTGGGCCTTGCGCAAATCCAACGCCGTTCTGAAATTCCACTGCTCGTCGCTGCTGCTCGGCACCCGGATGCGCGGAAAGGGAAAAACCTTCGCTGATGAGGGGTTGGACGATGTGACCTACGCCAATCACGGCGGTTCCTTCCCGATCCGTCTGCGCGGCGGGATGGTGGTTGCTGCCGTCACGGTTTCCGGCTTGCCGCAGGCAGAGGATCACGCGCTGGTCGTGGCAGGCATCACCCATTGCCTGCGCTGAGCTATGTCAGGACGCGTCTGCTGCCGGTTGCCACAACTCAATTGGATTGCCTTCGGGGTCGTGAATGCGCGCAAAGCGCCCAATTCCCGAATCCCATTCCGCCTTGGTGACAATCTCAATCCCCAGCCCCTGCAGATGGATGATCAACCTGTCCAGATCCCGCACCCGGAAATTGAGCATCCATTGCCGATCCGCCGCGCCAAAATAGTCGGTATCCTGCTGGAAAGGCCAAAAACCGTTGGGCCACTCTCCTGGCTCCAGCCCTTCTCCATACCGTCGATACCAAGCGCGTCCTGATACCATTTGCTTAGTGCAGCAGGGTCCTTTGCCCGAAAGAAAACACCGCCGATCCCCGTCACGTTTTTCATGGCACCCTCCGCAATTTCAGGATCGAGACCAGCAGATTCCACCCGGCCTTGCGCGGGATTTCCGAAAGCCGCGCCGACGGCTACGGCATTGCGTTTGACCCGTCGCCGAAGCCGCGCTACCATCATCCCTCGATCTTCGCAGGACTTACCATGGCGCAACCGAAAACCCGCATCCAGCAAAAAAACTCCGACACCATCCTTGATGCCGCGCTGGATGTCTTTTCGGCCAGTGGTTTTCGCGGGTCGACACTGGATCAGATTGCCGAAGTTGCGGGCCTGTCAAAGCCGAACCTGCTGTATTACTTCCCGTCGAAAGAGGCGATCCATACGGCCCTGCTTTCGGAACTGCTCGACACCTGGCTCGACCCATTGCGCGCGATGGACCCGGAAGGAGAGCCATTGGTGGAAATTATGGGTTATGTCCATCGCAAGCTGGAAATCAGTCGCGACTATCCGCGCGAAAGCCGCCTGTTCGCCAATGAGATTTTGCAAGGTGCGCCCCGTATCCTTGCTGCAATCGAGGGTGACCTGAAAACGCTGGTCGACGCAAAATGCGCGATTTTGCAGCACTGGATGGATCAGGGCAAAATCGCGCCGATGCCGCCCGTGCATCTGATTTTCGCGATCTGGTCGCTGACGCAACATTATGCCGATTTCGACGTGCAGGTGAGGGCCGTCCTCGGCCCCGGTCATGACCCGTTCGCTGAGGCAGATGCCTTCCTCGACCTGCTGTTTCGCCGGTTGTTGGCGGCATAAATCATTAAGAATTTTTGAAAGTATGCGCTATATCAGCCAAGCGGCAAGGCGTGGTTTCTGCTAGGATGGCTGTCAGGCGGGGGCCTCAGCGGGATCGGAACACCATGATGGATTTCCCAATTTCAGGGCGCGTCACCGCGCCCAACCCTGCCCCAATGGTCGAAGTTAACAAGGCTGTCGCCTCCATTGCCGAACGCCCAATCCTCCCCGCGCCGCTCAGCGTCGAGGAGGCCCGGATTGCCGCAGAGACCGCGCGCGAACCGCGTGAAAAAACTGCGATCATCCGCGCGCTTCTGGCCGACCCACCCGCGTCCACCGCCGCGCTCAGTCTTGCAACGCAGATTGCGGCCCAAGCCAGCGCCGCCGCAATTGGATATGCCTCGGCCCGCGATAGTATCGGGGCCATGACCAATGACGTACCAAACGCAGAACCGGGCAGCGAAGAACGCTTTGCCTGACCTCTGTTGTACTCGATGCTTATTCCGCTGCCACGCTCGGGTTGTTCGGATGCGTCGTCCAATTGGCATAATCACCAACCGTCTTGCCGGTCCGCGCGTCTACGGCACCTTTCGGCAGTTCAACCATGGTGATGCAATCCTCCACCGGGCAGACGTTGACGCACAGGTTGCAGGCGACACATTCGTCGTCCATCACCTCAAACACCCGGTCCGCGCTCATCGAGATCGCCTGATGGCTGGTGTCTTCGCAGGCGGCATAACAGCGCCCGCATTTGATGCAGGCGTCTTGGTCGATCAACGCCTTGGTCACATAGTTGAGGTTGAGGAATTGCCAATCCGTCACATTCGGCACCGCTTTGCCGACCAGATCGGCTGTCGAAGCCATGCCCTTTTCATCCAGATATTGCGACAGGCCGGAGATCATCTCCTGCACGACCTTGAAACCATAGGTCATCGCCGCCGTGCAAACCTGCACATTACCGGCCCCCAGCGCCATGAATTCCGCCGCATCGCGCCAGGTTGTCACGCCGCCGATGCCGGAGATTGGCAAGCCCCGGGTTTCCGCTGAGCGCGCAATTTCGGCCACCATGTTCAACGCAATCGGCTTCACCGCCGGGCCGCAATAGCCCCCGTGGGAGCCTTTTCCGTCGATCATCGGCTCCGGGCTGAACGTATCGAGATTGACGCCGGTGATCGAATTGATCGTATTGATCAGGCTCACCGCATCGGCCCCGCCGCGCATTGCTGCCGCCGCAGGCAAGCGGATGTCGGAAATATTCGGCGTCAGCTTCACGATGCAGGGCATGCGGGAATGTTGTTTCACCCAGCGCGTCACCATTTCGATATATTCCGGCACTTGGCCGACAGCAGACCCCATCCCGCGTTCCGCCATGCCGTGCGGACAACCGAAATTCAACTCCACGCCATCGGCCTCGGTATCTTCGATCCGCTTGAGGATGTCTTTCCACGACTGCTCATCACACGGCACCATCAGCGAAATGATCAGCGCCCGGTCCCTGTAATCGCGCTTCACCGACTTGATCTCGCGCAGGTTCACCTCCAGAGGGCGGTCGGTGATCAGCTCGATATTGTTCAACCCCAGCAAGCGCCGGTCCGCCCCCCAGATTGCGCCGTAACGCGGGCCGTTGACGTTCACCACCGGTGGCCCTTCGGAGCCGAGCGTCTTCCAGACCACGCCGCCCCAGCCCGCCTCATAGGCGCGGCGCACGTTGTATTCCTTGTCCGTCGGCGGCGCGGAGGCCAACCAGAACGGGTTGGGGGATTTGATGCCGATGAAATTCGTTGTCAGATTGGCCATGTGAATATCCTCCGTAGGGTGGGTGCTAACCCACCGCCCCCATAAGTTCAGCGTGAATCGCCTCTGCCGCGTCGCGTCCCTGGGCCACGGCTGTCACGGTCAGATCCTCACCCGCCGCTGTGCAATCGCCGCCGGCCCAAACCCTTGCCAGCGGTTTGCCGTCCAGCTTCGCACCGTCCATCCCATCCGGCGCGACCAGAGTTTGTCCGATCGCCTTGAACACCTGATCGGCTTTCAGGGTGAAGTTGTCAGGCAGCATCCGCAACCCATCCGGTCCATCCTCGGTATAGCAGAACTCCACCGCAGTCACGGCGTTGCCGTCACCGATCACCTCCACCGGGGCGGCGTTGCAGATGATGCGGACACCAACCTGCTGCGCGTGGTCCTGCTCATGCGCAGACGCGCTCATCTTTTCCTGCGCGCGGCGATAAACGATGGTGACGTTTTGCGCGCCCAGCAGCCGCGACTGCACCGCCGCATCCACCGCCGTCATGCCTCCGCCGATCACCACGACATCACGGCCGATCTTGAGCTTCGACTTGTCAGGCTGCTGGCGCAAAGCCGCAATGAAGTCCACCGCGTTTTCGACATTTCCAATCTGCTCACCCGGCGCGCGCAACTGGTTCACGCCGCCAAGGCCAATCCCCAGAAATACCGCGTCATAATCGGCCTGCAACTCCGCCAGAGTCACATCGCGCCCCATCTCCACCCCGGTTTTCACCGTGATGCCGCCGATTTTCAGCAGCCAGTCAACCTCACGCGCCGCGAATTCTTCGGGCGTCTTATAGCT
>NZ_JAKDLJ010000260.1 GCF_030452865.1 Pseudorhodobacter sp. | reverse complement strand
TTTTGAACACGCCGGGCACGCCGTTGTTGTATTCCGGTGTCACCATCAGCAACCCTCGGCTGGGTCGATTGGTTCACCAACCGTCGACTGCTTGGGCCCATCGGAAACACCCCACCAGCCGAGGCAGAAGAGAAATTCTATCCACAGCGCGACGTGCTCGACATGGTCGCGTGAAATGAAGCTATAGGTCTCCGGTGAAGCCGCGGCGATTCAGAGCTACGACGTTATCAATGCCCTTTTGCCCAGTAGAATCTGTTGATCATGAAGCGCGTTTGCCTATTGCAGTTGAAAAGACATGCAGATGTTGCGGATCGAAGCCGAGCGTGATGGATTGCCCCGGTTTTACTTCGGTTCGCCCCCGCACCAAGATGCGAAAGGTTTTCCCACTGGCCCGCGCTGTAATTTGGGTCTCCGAACCGGTAGGCTCTATCACTACGGCTTCCGCAGGCCAGCCGCTCTCAGTCAGAAAAAGATGTTCGGGGCGAAGCCCAACCGTCACTTCAGCACCGGCAGTTGCGATCTGGCGGCCAAGTGGCAACTCGGACAAATCGGGTAGCCGAAGCGATCCGTTGTCAGTCATCACCCCTTCAAGGAAGTTCATCTGCGGTGAGCCAATAAAGGCCGCAACAAAAAGGCTTTTGGGATTGTCATAAAGATCAAGAGGCGTGCCGACTTGTTCGATATGGCCACCGTTCATCACAACGATCTTATCCGACAAGGTCATCGCCTCAATCTGGTCATGCGTCACATAAACGGTCGTGGTAGACAGACGCTGATGCAATTCTTTCAATTCCGACCGCATCAAAACGCGTAGCTTTGCGTCAAGGTTGGACAGAGGTTCATCAAAGAGAAAGACGGTTGGGTTCCGCACAATGGCGCGGCCCATTGCAACCCTTTGGCGCTGGCCACCGGACAAGGCGCGGGGTTTGCGATCCAGATACTCGGCCAGACCAAGGATGCCCGCAGCCCCGTTCACCCTCTCATTGATCTCATCCCTTGGAAGCCTACGTTGTTTCAAGGCAAAACCCAGATTTTGACGCACTGTCATGTGGGGGTAAAGCGCATAGTTCTGGAAAACCATGGCAATATCGCGGTCTTTCGGGGCAACATCATTGATCACCCTATCTCCGATAATGATTTGTCCCGAAGCAACCTCTTCCAGCCCGGCGATCATACGGAGCAGCGTTGATTTCCCGCAGCCCGAAGGACCGACGAGGGAGACAAATTCTCCATCCGCAATATCAATGTCAATGCCGTGAATAACCTCCAGCCCGTCATAGGTTTTGCGCAGATCCCTTATCTCAACTTTGCTCATGTCATATCCTCAATAGTTTGAAAGCGGTTACCAGCGACGGTGGACTTCTTCAGCCCAGCCTAGCAGGTTCTCGATCTTGTAAATTTTGCCATCGGGAGCGGTGATCGTGCCGTTGTAGTGGCCAAAAGTCTGGTCCTCGCGGCTTAGAACGATCAGGCGATTGAAATTCGAATGGCGGTTGTAGATCGGCGTGAACACCAAGTCCGCACCGCCACCGCGCATTGTCCAAGGTTTCATGAAATCGGTGGTGTCGTATTGCCACTCCATTTCGTCGCTGATTTTGAAAACGCGCCCGTCGATGCGGATTGCGTTTTCGGTTGCGGGCGTGCCGTCAGTCCATTTTGCGCCAAGTTGCAGGCCAATCTCATGCCCGTCACTGATGCCGCTGGCGGAACCCCAATTCCACAGAATAGAATAGGGCCAACGCCCGCGCCCGTGATCAAGAGTGGCATAGGCATTTTCGGGTCGCACGTCATAGCGCCGCCCGTCGGCGATGACGTGGCCTTCTGCCTTCATGCAGTTATTTTTCCGCGTCAACTGAAAGCGTTTTGTATCCCATGGCACCACAACGCTCATGGATTCATGGTTTTCCGGTTCGGCAGCAAAGATCTCGATTTTGATCCGGTCAGAGACTAGCGAAAGCTGTGTCCCGCCTTCACCTGGTATCATCTGGACCTGTATTTGCTTGCCGGCACCGATTACAGGGCCTGCACCGGAGACTTTTGGCATGATGGGGACGCGCTTGCCCGGCAGCCAGTGGATTTCGGCCACCGAAATGGCCTCCTTGGTGCGAAGGTCAAGGAAAAAGCCAGCAAGTGTCACGCGGTAATCGCTGTGCGAAACGTTCAGCGCCACGATAAGATCGGGGGTCGAGATGCACCAGTATTCAAAACGCTTATTGCGCCCCCAGCCTTGCAGGTTGGCACGGATAAGCGGCCAGCGCGACCAGCCCACTGCTGCGGGATTCAGCCTACCATCAGCTTTACAAAGATCGACTTCCGATGTGATCTCAGGTTCTTTTGCCGCCGTCTTTACCATTTTCTGTGAACTTCCTCTGCCATGCCCGGCAAGTGTTTTACGGAGATAATTTCGCCATCATCGGCAACCACTTGACCATCAAAGTGGCCGAAGCATTGATCGCCGCGCGCCGAGATGAGCCAGCGGTTGAACATGTGATGGTGGTGGATTGTTGGAGTGAAGGTAAGGTCAACACGCGCGCCTCGCAGTGTCCACGGGCGCATGAAATCGGCAGTGTCGTAATCCCAAGTCAATTCTTCACTGATTTTGTGAACGCGCCCGTCAATCCGCAGACAATTTTCAGTTGAAGGGGTTCCGGCCGTCCATTTTCCACCAAATTGAAGCCCGATCATGCGGCCGCCAACCCAGCCATGGCCCGCTGACCAGTTCCAGCGGGTTGAATAGGGCCAGCGCCCGCGGCCGACATCATGCAGAGCGAAACATTTGTTGGGGTCAATGATATGGCGCACACCGTCCACAGTGACAGAGCCTTCTGTGCGTAAGCAATTGTTCTTGCGTGTATATTGAAACGTTTTGTCGTTCCAGGGCACCAGAACGCCCATGGATTCGTGATTGGGAGGTTCCGACACAAAGGCGTCAAGGGCCAAGCGTTCGGTTTTGGAACAGAGCCGCGTCCCACCGTTCTCGGGGGTAATGCGCACCTCAATGCCGTCAGCTTTGGCAGCCATCGGCTTTGGGTCGGTCGGGTCCGACATGGAATTGCGGGGCGGGAGCCAGCGATTGACGCGGTTCGCGACAATTTGCCCAGTCTTCAGATCCATAAAGGTAGACGCGACATTGGCACGATAATCGTGGTGGGAGATGTTCGCGGTGACGATAAAGTCCTCACACATCACACACCAATATTCGAAACGCTTGTTGCGCCCCCATCCCTGCAGGTTGTCTTGGTGCAAGGCGCGGCGTGACCAGCCAACGGCACGCGGGTTCAAACGGCCGTTGGGAAGGCACATCTGAACGTTGGTTGTAATCTCAAGTTCCAGTTTTGGGGCCGCGCCTGCGTCGAGTGTCATTTTACATTTTGTCCGTTCGCTTCGACGTCCATGCGGTTCAAAACCTCGATCAAGCGGTTGCCTGCACTGACCTCATCGAAATGGACAAGCCGTGCTGCCGCTTCAAAATCACCCGCGCGCAGGGCCGCACGGATTTCAAGATGGGCGTCAAGCGATTTGCGCAACCCATCGGGAATCGCCCGAAATCCATGCCGGAAAACCGCGGATTGCCCCTGAAGGATGGAAAACAGGCGATAGGTCCATTCCGCCTGGGGTGTATCGCACAGCAGGTCGTGAAAGCTGCGATTCAGCAATGAATAAGCCTCATAGTCATTGGCTGCGACCGCGCGTTCGCTTTCCTCAATGTTCTTGTCGATACTGCTCAGCCGCTCTTCGTCAAAGCTGCTTTTGCCAAATCGAATGGCCTGTGCGTTCAACATGCCGCGCAGTTGAAACACCTCGGACACATGCGCACTGTCGAGCGTTGCAACCACAGTTCCCTTATGGGCGTGGTGCCGCAACCAACCTTCCGTTGACAAGGCTTTGATCGCCTCACGCACGGGAGTTTCGCTCATTCCGATGGCATCTGAAACCGCTTTGGTGGTAATCGGGCTTCCGGCTTTCAGCTCGCCAGATAGGATCATCTGCTGAATATATTGCGCGGCAATTTCGGACTTGGTTAGATGGCTTTTGAATTTCAGCATGTGCGTTATCCCTTGGTGGCCCCATCAGACAGGCCTTTTATCAGCCACTTTTGGACCAAGAGCGCAAAAATAACCACTGGGACAACTGTTAGCGTCCCGACCGCTGTCAACGCCCCCCAATTCGCGCCATTGACGGTGTCGCCCGCAATACCCGCAATCGCCACGGGAATTGTTGAGGCGTTGCGATTGGTGAGGACAAGCGCAAACAACAGCTCCTCCCACGCAAGGATCACACTGAAGATCAACGTGGAAAGAATGCCGGGAAGGGAGATCGGCACGATGATTTTGAAAAAGGCCCCAAAACGGCCACAGCCATCCAACATTGCCGCTTCTTCAAGTTCCTTTGGCAGGCCCTGGAAAAAGCCCCGCATCAGCCACATCACATATGGGATAAGGAAGGTGCAATAGGCCAGAATTAGCGTGATATGCATATCTGTCAGGCCCAATTTCCGCGCAACGAGGAACATCGGTACGGCTAAAGCAATGGGCGGCACGCCGCGCGACATCAGGATAATCACACCAAATGTCACTGCCCCACGGATACGGATGCGGGCCAATGCGTAACCGGCCATGGTTCCCGCAACGATAGAAAGGACCCCTGCACCGGTCGCCACAATAACTGTGTTGACCATCCGCCGCATGATATCGGCACGGCTCATGTAACTGGCATAGGTTTCCAGCGTCGGATCGAACAGGAACACCGGTGGCGAAGTGAAAATGTCCTTCGGCAATTTGAAGGATGACAGCACCATCCAGTAAATCGGAAACAGGAACAATGCGGCCAGCACGATGCCAGCGGATACGCGAGCGAGATGGGCGATGCGGCGGCGACGCCATGTGGATGATTGCGACATCAGAACCGGTTCTCCAATTTGCGAGTGCCGATCAGGAACACCCCGGTGAGCAGCATCGTGGCAATCAGAACAATCACCGCCATCGCGGCGCTTTCGGCAAACCGCAGGGATCGAAACGCCTGCTCATAGATATAAAGGTTCACAACACTGGTCGCGTCCCCGGGGCCGCCTTTGGTGGACGCCAGCACAATGTCGAACATCTTTACCGCACCGAGCCAGCGAACGATGAATGTTGCGGCAATGATGGGAAGCAGCAGGGGCAGGGTGATGGACCAGAGCTTGGTCCACCAGTTGGCCCCGTCGATATCAGCA
>NZ_JAKDLJ010000259.1 GCF_030452865.1 Pseudorhodobacter sp. | reverse complement strand
AACGGCTACCAATCGGACATGAAGTGGACGTTGCCCAATATCCTGACCGTCCTGCGTCTGCTCGCCGCGCCCGGCGTCGCGGTGATGTTCCTCTATTTCCACCGCCCTTGGGCGGATTGGTTCGCGCTGGCGCTGTTTGTCACCGCCGCGATCACTGATTTTTTCGATGGCTACCTCGCCCGGTTGTGGAAGCAGGAAAGCAAGTTCGGCGCGATGCTCGACCCGATTGCCGACAAGGCGATGGTTGTCATCGCAATCATGGTTATCACCGGCTATTCCGGCATGAACCCCTGGCTGATCCTGCCCGCCTCCGTGATCCTGTTCCGGGAGGTGTTCGTCTCTGGCCTGCGCGAATTTCTGGGCGCCAAGGCCGGGTTGCTTCAGGTCACCAAACTTGCCAAATGGAAAACCACTGCGCAGATGGTGGCAATCGCAGTGCTGTTCCTTGGCACCGGCCTGACATTTATCGAGGATGGCCGCCCGCCCCGTGCCGGTGAAGGCGTGGTCAAGGCAATTATTTCACCCGGCACTATGGCGACCTATTGTGGCATGGCGTTGATCTGGGTGGCGGCGATATTGACCGCGATGACCGGGTGGGAGTATTTTGTCAAAGCAAAGCCTTACCTGAAGGATGAGGCATGATTGACCTGCTTTATTTCGCCTGGGTGCGCGAACGCATCGGGTTACCGCGCGAACAGGTGGAAACCAATGCCGCAACCGTGGCGGAGTTGATCGCAGAGCTTTCGGCGCGCGAGGAACGCTATGCCTTGGCTTTCGCCGATCTTGCCTCCCTGCGCGTGGCGCTTGATCAGGAACTGGCGGATTTCGACGCCCCGCTGACTGGCGTTCGCGAAGTTGCCATTTTTCCACCGATGACCGGGGGCTGATCCCATGCGTATCGCCATCCAGGCCGAGGCGTTTGATATGGGGGCGGAGGCAAACCGCTTTGCCGCAGGCAACCACGGGGCTGGGGCCATCGTGACCTTCACCGGTATTACCCGCGACACTGCCAAAGGTGATCTGGAGGCAATGGAGATTGAACATTACCCCGGCATGACCGAACGCGCCCTGACGACAATCGCCACCCAAGCCATGGTACGCTGGTCGCTGGCCGATTGTCTGGTGATCCACCGTTACGGTCGCTTTGCGCCGCGCGCTCCGATCATGATGGTTGCCACTGCCGCGCGGCATCGCGGGGATGCCTTTGCAGCAGCGGAATTCCTGATGGACTACCTGAAATCCCGCGCGCCATTCTGGAAGAAAGAGATCACGCGGTCCGGTACGGGTTGGGTCGCGGCCCGCGATGAGGATGAAGCCGCGCTTAAACGCTGGTGATGTTCAGACTTCCGCCACAGTATCCTGACTGAACACATTCACCCAATCGCGCGCCCTGCGTTTCCAGATGGAACTGACAAACATCGTTTCCGGCACGCTTTGCCCACAACGCAGGAAATCCGCGCGATACGACAGCAAGGCATGATCAGTCCCCAACTCCATCACCCTGCAATCCGTTAGCTGATAGGATTGCACCGTCGGTCCCTGACCCAATTGCGCGACGTGATCCGATTTTCGGGCAAACCCATCGGCATAAACGCCCAGAAAGGCGGGGTGAAGGGCGGCGGCATCCGCAACCTGATCCCCCGCCACCAAGGCCTCCCAAACCCTGGTTTCACACTCCACAAGGCTGATCAAAAGCGGGTCATCCAAAGCGTTTCCTCCAAGTCGGCTGCAAATCCCCATCCTTTGCGGCCGCGGCATGGACCCCGCGCGCAATCGCCCGGGCGAGACAACAGGCCGCCGCATGCCCCAGCAGGAACGGGTCGGCCACCGGGTCGGCCAAAGGCCGCGCTCCCGTAGATACCGCGAACACCAGATCGCCGTCCATTAGCGTATGGCTTGGCACCAGTGCGCGCGCCATGCCGTCATGCGCGGCTACTGCCATCCGCTGCGCTTGCGCTTGGGTCAGGGCCGCATCGGTGGCAACTATCGCGATCGTCGTTGCCTCACCCATCCGCTTGCGCGGTTGCGGCTCATCCGCGCCATCAAAGCGCGCGGGAAGGCCAAGCCCGCCAAACTCCGCCTCCAATTCCCACGGGGCGGCCCAGAAATGCGGGCCATCACCAATGGTTGCCGACCCCAAAGCATTCACCGCGACCAACGCGCCCACGGTCACGCCGTTGCCCAAAACCGCAGAGGCGGACCCAAGCCCGCCTTTCAAATACCCGGTTGCGGCCCCATACCCCGCGCCCGATGTGCCAATCTCAAACCCCGCGCTTGCCGCCGCCCATGCCGCGCGACCGAGCCCGGAATAGGGGTTCGCGGTCCAAGTCTTCTCGCCGCCGTTCAACAGATCGAACAGGATCGCGCCCGGCACAATCGGCACCCGCACGTCACCAACAACAAAGCCGCGCCCGGCTGCGGCCAAACCATCCATCACCCCAGAGCAGGCATCAAGCCCAAAGGCAGACCCGCCGGAAAGCACAAGCGCGTCAACCTGTTGAACCAGTCTATCCGGTGCCAGCAAATCGGTCTCCCGCGTACCCGGCGCGCCACCCATCACATGCACAGCCGCCGTGAACGGCGCAGCCCCGACCAGCACCGTCGCCCCGGATCGCAGCGTGTTATCCTGCGCGTTGCCGACATGAAGACCGGCAATGTCGGTGATCAGGTTGCGCGGACCGGGGCGCATCAATCCACCGAACGGATCAATTTCCGCTCCAACACCCGCAGAACGGCCGCCAGATCATGGCCACGTCGCAGCACCTGACCATCCATTGAAACCACCGCATACATGCCTTGCCGATTGCGCAGCTTCGGGTGCTTTTCGATGCGGTAAAGCGGGTTTTCCGCGGTGCGGCGAAACACCGAAAATACAGCGAATTCGCGCAGCGCCGAAATCCCGTAATCGCGCCATTCTCCCATTGCCACCATGCGCCCGTACAGCGACAGTATCACCCCCAATTCCCGGCGATCAAAGCTGACCTGATCGGGCATCTGTGCGGTAAACGAGGTCTGGGGTTCTGCGCTCATGGTCTTGAGAGTAAACCCTTGGCCCGGCAAATCAAGCTATAGCTGCACGATCTGACCGCCTGCCGCTGCTGCATCCGAGGCATCATGCGTTACCAGCAAACCAGGAATACCGCGAAGGCGCAAATGGTCGAACACAAAGCCCCTGATCTCCTCCCGCAGGTCGGCATCCAGACGCGAGAATGGCTCATCCAGCAGCAAGGCTTCGGGCGCTGCCAGCAAAGCGCGCATCAGGGCCGCGCGTGCCCGCTGTCCGCCGGACAATGTGGCGGGGTCGCGTGCGGCAAATCCTTCGAGACCGGCTTGGGCCAGCGCTTCCTCCACCGCTTTTCTTCTTGCTGGACCGCGCACTGATCGCGCTAGCCCAAAGGCAAGATTATCGCCAACCGACAGATGCGGAAACAGCATCGCATCCTGAAACAGAACGCCGATGCGGCGGCGCTCTGCGGGCTGGCCCAAAACTTCCCGCCCGTTCAGCATCACTTCACCCGTGGCGTGAAACCCATGCGTCAGATGGCCGCCGATCGCATCGAGCAATGTCGATTTTCCGATGCCAGACGGTCCCATCAGCGTCGCCACCTCTCCCGGCGGCACTGCAAGCGACAGTGCCGGGAACAGCGGTTTGCGCCCGGTATGGCACACAGCAACCGCTTTCAACTCAAGGCTCATGTTGCGCCGCCTGAAAATCCGCGTCTGTTGCGAAACACCCATGCCGGGATCAGCAACGCCAGCGCATAGGCGACGAATGGCAGCCCAGCTTGCAATACCGCATAGACGCCAACGACCCGGCGGTCAGACCCGCTGGACAAGGTGACAGCCTCGGTGGTCAGGGTCGCCACCCGCCCGGCACCCATGAACAGGGTCGGCAGATATTGCGCTACGGATACCGCAAAACCAATTGCCGCTGCAACTGCCAGCGGGCGCAGCAGCATCGGCAGTTTCACTGCGACAAGGCGGCGCAATGGCGACGCGCCGAGTGCTGCCGCAGCGCGCAGGTGCTGCGGGTCCAAGGCCCGCCACGGGTCAGACAGTGCAATCATCACATAAGGGAAGACGAACAGCATCTGCGCCCAGATCACCGCGACCATGCCACCACTGATCCCGAGGTGCAGAAACAGGATGTTGAGGCCATAAAGAAAGCCGATCTGCGGCACCAGAAGCGGCAGATAGATCAGCATCTGTGCCCATCCGGCACGCCCGCGACGCGCCCGGTCCTCTCCCTCCAGCCACGCAATCGCCAGCATCAGTGACAGCAGCGTAACGGTTGCGCCAATCTCCAGTGTGGTCAATGCAGCGCGTCCCCAGCCGGTGCCGGGGCTCATCCAGGTTTTCAGCGACCAGCTTTGCGGCAAAGCCTGTGGAAAGGACCAGCGCCACGCGAAGGACCAGATCGCCAGCGCGGCCAATGCCAGAATTCCCAGCATCAGCAACACCGAGACAGCCACACTCGCCGCCCATATTCCCGGTTCTGACCGATGACCTCTGCCACCGCGCCGCAACCACCACAGGCCGATGCGCTTTGCCAACCGCTCCGCCATGGCCCACGCGGCGATCACCACCGCGACCAGCCCCGCCTGCAACAGGGCAGCAGCGGAGGCGGGCAGGATCATCGCGATATCAGGAGCAGAGAACCAGCGCACAATTGCGACCGAGAGTGTCGGCGGGTTCGACGGCCCGAGGATGATCGCCATATCGACGACCGAAAGGGCAAAGGCGAGAACGATGAAAATCGGCAGACGGATAAGCGGATAGACCTGCGGTAGGATCACCTTCACCCAGACGATTCCGCGGCCATAACCCAAGGCGCGGCCCGCCGCCAGATGCTGGCGGACGGACAATTGCCCCAGTGCCGATCCCATGACAAGCAGCAGGAACGGAATTTCCTTGATCAAGAGGCCGATAATCAACGCGACACCCCAACCGTCATTCACGGTCGCCAGATCCGGCGGGCGCGCCCAACCGGTAGCCCAAGGCGACATTATCCGCACAATCCAGCCCGACGGTGCCAACAGAAAGGTCAGACCGATGGCAAGGGCGGCATGTGGCGCAGCGAGAAGCGGCGTCAACATCCGACCCATCGCCGTCACGGTCATCCGCCCGTGCATCAGCGCGCAAAACCCCGCCGCCAGCAGCAGCGCCAGCAGGGTGGAACCGATGCCGGTCACCAGCGTCAGGCGCAGGCTGGTACCAAACCCCGGCAGCGCGGTCAGACTGCG
>NZ_JAKDLJ010000258.1 GCF_030452865.1 Pseudorhodobacter sp. | reverse complement strand
CCTGCGCGGCCGCAGGCCCTTTTACTGTCGGGATCAGCGACTGATAGGCCTCCTGTGCCAAATCAAGCTCGCCCGCCTCCGCGCAGGCATTTGCGTATCGCTGCCTCAGATCAAGGTCGTTGGCGGCCTTGTCGCAGAGCCGCGTCAGGATGGTCATCGCCTCCGGCCAGTTCCCGCCGGACTCATGCAGGCCAAGGCTCAGAATCTCAATCTCGGCCTCAGGCGCGCGGCGGGCCACCAATTCGGTGATTGTGCGCTGCGCGCCCTCCAGATCGCTTTTGCCCGTCTGGCAACGGCAAATCGCGGCAAGCAGCGCATTGCTGGGCGGGATGGAGCGGAAAACGATCAAGGCGGTACCAAAATACCGCCGTTTCATCAAGGCTGTCCCGATCTTTTCCATCTCAGCGGCCGCCGTGTTGCGGAACTCTGACAGCAGACAATGGCCAAACGCCGCGCGATCCTCGGTGCTGCGGATGCGTGCCCGGATACGCGAAATGCTTTGTGCAACCTTGGTGGTCATCGCGGCCTTGTGCTGCCGTTGGACGTTGCTGGCAATTTGCAGGGCTTTTCGCCAATTGCCCAAACCGGCATAGGCCTCGGCAATCGTCAAAGCCATGTCCGGCCGTTCGTCAATCTCGGTCGGCAGGTTGATCGTATCGAGCAAGGCCCTGACATGATCAAGTTTTACATGGCTGCGCAAAACACTCAGGGTATCGTCGCGGCTTTTGATGCTTTGATCGTGTTCCAAACGCGCCAACAAACGGTCCGCAATACTGTCACGCAGATCACCACAGCCCGGAAACCAGTCTTTGGCAAAGCCTTCACAGGGTGCCCGCTGTCCTGTAATCGGATCAACAAACACGGCGTTTTCTGTGAAATACCACCCCATGAAACAAGCCGTATCCAGTGCCGTTTCCACCAGCAAAGGTCGCTCCTGACCATCCAGGTCCAGATCGCGGGTCAGGCCCAGCCCGGCATAGGCCGGACGGCCATAAACCGTGACCGGTTTTTGCGTCATCAAGGCGGCAATGCCCAAAGAGGATGCGACCGTATGAAACTCATCGACAACCGGTGCAAGCTCTGCCGGATCAAGATCGGCGTCCAGGATGCGAACCCGGCCCGACACTTGCTGAATCGATGCCAGAAATGCATTATCCGCAGCAGTTCCTCCGTGGGGCTGATACAGGATTTCAGCCTCCGGGTGATCCGCCAAAAGCCGATGGATCAAATCGGTATCGGCGATGTTCCAAGGGTTGGTCCGGATCGGTAAGCCCTTTTTGGCTGGCTCCGATCCGAGGATCAGAAGGCGCGGGTGGGTCTGAAGGCCCAAGCGGCGGGTCAGGGTGAAAACATCGTGGCGGTTGACGTGCCATGTTGATTGCAGCCGCCTAAGGTCCGGCAGGATTTGCCTGCCCAAGCTGCGAAACCGGCGGCGTGCCTTTGCATCAAGCTGGTCGATATCCGCAGCAAGATCATATTGGACAATATAGTCGCCGGTTTCCGGATCGGTCAGCCCGCACACACGATCACAGGCAAGAACCGGGGAGAACCCGGTTTCGTGCCCAATGTGCATCGGTATCCCGCAGGGGTAACGTGACAGGATACGCACCACCCCGCTACTGTTCCTGACCCAATCCGTACTTGGCATCCCAACCCAGACAATGAAATCCTGCCCACCGAGGGTGTCGGGATTCTGGGAAAGGGTGCGTGGGGCGAAGTCGGGTGGAGCCTGCGCTGTTTTGCGCCCCTGAAACAATTGCGCCGGCGGGTCAATAACCCTCTCGGCTGTGCCAATCACAATGCACAGGGGCTGATCCGTTTCCAGATCGGGCAGGCGAACTTCGCCAGTCGCCACAGGCAAAAACTGCTCGTCTATGCGCCTGCGAACGGTCGCAATGTCAATTTTCTGGTGCGTTTTGACATCAACAAAGCGGGTACTGTTCCGCATCAAGTTTTCCAGCGCCGCTTTCCCGGACCGAAACGCCTGCTGTATCGGTTCGACCGGACTAAAAGCGGCCTCCGGCACCATGACATTGCGCCCGATCAAAACCGCCAATGTGGCAAGCAGCGCATCCTGGGTCACAACACTGCTGCAATGACGCAAGGCTTCGCGTCTGTTGATGTTTGGTGGTAGGATGAAGGTCTTCACACGCAGCAGCGCAATGATCTTCGCCAACGGCAAATCCAGACCCGTCGTGTCAAATACATATCCCTTCGGCAGCGTTTCAAGGGCGTCCCCAGATGCATCCCGATTGACGAATAATACACCCGGCGCCGAGTGTTCATGCGCCGCTGGTGCCAAATCATCCGGCAGGATTTTCAGGTCGTGCAGTTCCGTAGTTTCCGCCAAATTCGCGCCGGGCCCGATGGGCAGCAGCATGAAGCTGGTCACGCCGGTTTCCGCCGATCCAAGCGGCGAGGTAACAGGATTGATCGGCCCCGGATAGATCACGCCCAGAATACGATGCCCTTTGGCCTGCAACTCTTGAAGGGTTGTCCGGCGAATATCTTCGGCCTCGTCGAACCACAGCACATATGTCTGGGGCTTTTCTGGTGTTTCAGGGGCGGCAGCAACCGGGCTTGCAGGGCGCCTCAAGCGAAACCAGCGTCGGACCCCGTGCCCAATCCTATCAGATTTCACGTCGTTGCCGTTGGCCACAAAGTCCCAGTCATATTCTGGAAAGGCGGCGCGGATATGCACGTGATACTCAGCTGGGAAAGCAAGGGCGGTAATGAGCATGGCGTCTCTCAGAATCCTGAATAGGGGATGCACATGGCCTTATCCCGCGCTTGCATTGGGCTGATTACAGCAGAAATCAGCATTTTCCAATGTGGTATTGACTGGAAAACTTCCTTTGAGAACATGTCAAAACGCGGTGGTCTTGCCAATTCTTTCTTCAAGTGGCGGGCATTGCAGACCAAGGCGATCCACGTCACCGGTTTGGCGTATCCGATGTCCCGCAACCCAGCCTTGATTGCCAGAAACCCCCCAGAGTCAGGGTCGCATATCCTTTGGTCCAGGATGATTTAAGTGCATTGTATCGCCACAACAGGCGGCAGATATTTGTGACCATGCGCAGGGATTGCCTGAAGGCACGGGCCTTGTCGTGATGTACGGTATAGCTTTGGGCGTGGGCGGCATCACGGTATGTGATCCGGGCCGCCCCCAGTATTTTACGGATCGCGCCGCGGTCTTGCGCGCCAAGCGTTACCCGGTTGCCATAGGCGGCAAAGAACGGCAGCAGATGGCCATTCATCGTCAGTTTCATCAACCGCTGTTGCAGCGGGGTTTCCAGGGCAAAGCGGATCGAGTCGTGGGCCCGATCGGTGCGCCGAGCGGCGGTCGGGCCAATATCGCGCCATTTCTCGGCATCCCGCAGTGCAGCAATCTGGGCGCGACGCGTGATCAGATCTGCATTTGCAGCAAAGAAATCCGGGCCGCACAACACATCCTCAACCGCCTGATTCAGCGCGGCCAATGTCTCATAATGACAAGAATAGAGACTGCGGGCGAAAAACCACGCGGCAATCCGCGCCGTGCGCCAGCGTCCGATATCCAGCGCCGGCAGCGACAGATGATGCGCCAGATGGCTGCGCAGATCCAAGTAAAGCGTCATCAGGCTTTCACGTTCCGAAAACCCCATGTCCTGAAAGCTCATCACGCCGGGCAGCGTGACCGTACTGAACGCATTGGCCAGACTGAAACTGATGTCATCGCCGCGCACGAAAAACGGGAACGGCATATGGTGGGCATGATCGACGGGGAAGGCGAAAAACCACCAGCCGCCATAATGCTGCTGCGGCGGTGGTGCGGTTGTCTCCAACTCCATCTCGATCACTGCCGCAGGATTGCGCAAATCGGTGCCGTTGTAACAAGGGCGGCATTGGCTGGCAAAGACCGCGCCGTTTTCCCACAGGATTGCGGGGTTGCTGCCCGACGAGATCGCCCCGGCAACGGCCGTGGCCGGATCGGTGGCATAGGCCAGAAAAACCCATGTCCGTTCCAGACTGGTCATATGGATCGCGGCGTCATCATCCATGAACAGGCAATGGCTTGCCCCACGCGCCCGTGCCTCGATCAATCCGCGCGCAAACCCACCTGCACCGCCAAGGTTTTCATTCGCGATCACGCGCAGCTTGTCGCTTTCGGTGATGTGTACGCTTGACCCATTATCAACGATTACCATGTCGATATCGGTGGCCAGCGGGGATTGGCGGATGAAACTCTCAAACCGCGCGGCGGTGCGTGCAACGGCGGCTTCGCGCCGAAAGGTGGTGATCGACAGCATCAGGCGCGGCTGCCGGACCGGGGCTTGGCGCGTAACCCAATCCAACGCCGTTATCCGGCCCTGCGTGCCCAGAACGCGGATGTCATAGTAAAGTACCGCCGCTTGGACGCAGGGTGCCAGGGCGATGGCAACCTCCACGCCGCCAGGTTGTTGCTTTGGGCGGCAACTGACCTGCTGCACGGTCAGACGCTGGCGCTGTTCATCCACACCGGCCTGCCAGATCGTGACCTCGAAATCCCCCTTCCCCTGAACAATCAACGACAGGGTTCCAAGCCCGCAGCGGGTTTGCCATTTACCAAGGTTGAACAGGTTGAAATAGCAATCGCCGCGCAACTGGCCGCTTTGGCCAAAGCGGATCGCGGCCTGATCCGGGATTTGGCTGGCCGCCCCGGCCAGCCGCAAATAAAGCCGGGGATCCGCCGGGAAATCCACCTCGGGAAGCATCAGGGATTGAAGCACGTATGGTATGTGATCAGCCAAATCCAGCCCGCCCACGCAGCGTTTCGATAAAGACGCGCGCTGTTTCATCGCGCAGCTTGGCCAAAACCGCAGGTGTCATCTGCGCCAACGCTTGCGCTGTGGCATCCATGTAGGGAATCGGGCGCGGCCGAGCGACAGACTCAATATCCGGAAAGAAATTTTCGGTTTCGGCCACCGTGTTCAGATAGGCATGGATCGGTCGAAACCGGTGCAGCAAATCGGCCCGATGTGCCGCACCAAACATTTCAACCTGATCATTGGGCGCAAGTTCGATCCATTCCGAACAGTGCATCAAAAAATCGCGCAGGTCTTCGCGCGCTGCGGAGGGCAGGCTATGGTTGCCCAAGCGCATAAGCTCCATCACGGCTAAGGGCAGGCTGAGGTTTATCCGCGGCGGTGGGGTCAAAGCTGTGGGGAGTTTGACAATGGACTCCGCGCGGAAATCCCGAACCGAATTGCCGGTTTTCAGGACGGCGCCAT
>NZ_JAKDLJ010000257.1 GCF_030452865.1 Pseudorhodobacter sp. | reverse complement strand
CTCAACCACCGGACCCGCCGCTTGAACTTTGCGCGCGCCGGTCGCAAAGTAGGGTTCAACACAAAGACCGGAGCGTTCCATGACCCTGCTCGAAGCCGCCACCGCCGTGCGCGAAAACGCCTATGCCCCTTATTCCCGCTTCAAGGTCGGCGCCGCGATCCGCTCCGCCTCGGGACAGGTGTTCACCGGCTGCAATGTTGAAAACGTGGCCTATCCCGAAGGCACCTGCGCAGAAGCCGGTGCCATTGCTGCCATGATTGCGGCAGGCGAAAGCCGGATCGCCGAAATTCTCGTCATTGCTGACAGCCCGACCCCGGTGCCGCCCTGTGGCGGTTGCCGCCAGAAAATCGCCGAATTCGCCAGCCCCGATGTCACTGTCACCCTCTGCACCACCGATGGCAAATCGAACCCGGTCACCGTGGCCGATCTGCTTCCCGGCAGTTTCAGCGCCAGCCATATGACGCGCAGCACCGATGGCTGACCCTGACGCCCGCAGTATCATCGCCACCTTGCGCGCAGGCAACACGCCAACCGACGCCGATCTGCAATGGTTCGCCGAAGGTCTCGCCAATGGGGCGGTCAGTGATGCGCAGGCCGGGGCGTTTGCGATGGCGATCTGCCTCATGGGTCTCGGGGAAGGCGGGCGTGTCGCGCTCACCCGCGCCATGCGCGACAGCGGCGAACGTCTGACATGGGATTTGCCCGGCCCGGTCCTGGATAAACATTCCACCGGCGGTATCGGCGATTGTGTCTCGCTGCTGCTCGCCCCGGCGCTGGCGGCTTGCGGCGCTTATGTGCCGATGATTTCGGGCCGTGGCCTCGGCCATACCGGCGGAACATTGGACAAGCTCGAATCCATCCCCGGTTTGCGGGTGGAAATGACCAGCGATGCCCTGCGCGCGCAACTTCATGAAGCACGCTGCGCGATCATCGCCGCCTCACCCGAAATCGCCCCCGCCGACCGCCGCCTCTATGCCATCCGCGACGTGACGGCGACGGTCGACAGCATCGACCTGATCACCGCCTCTATCCTGTCGAAGAAACTCGCGGCGGGGCTTGAAGGGCTCGTGCTCGATGTCAAATGCGGTGCCGGTGCCTTCATGAAAACCCCCGAGGCCGCGCGCAGCCTCGCGCAGGCGCTGGTCAGGACCGCGCAAGGGGCAGGCTGCATGACCACGGCGCTGATCACCGATATGTCACAACCGCTTGCCACTGCCGCGGGCAATGCGTTGGAGGTGATCGAGGTGATGGAAACCCTGACCGGCAGTTCGATCAACCCCGCGCTTTGGGATCTGACCGCCGCCCTGGGCGGCGAGGCATTGGCCTTGGGCGGACTTGCCGCCGATGCAGAAGATGGTGCCGCGCGCATTGAAACCGCACTCGAAAGCGGTGCCGCCGCAGAGTATTTCGGCCGGATGATCGCCGCCCAGGGTGGCCCCGGCGATTTCGTTGACCGCTGGCCTGACCGCTTGCCCGCTGCCCCGGTGCTGTTGGAACTGTGCAGCGACAGGGCGGGTTTCGTCACCGCGATAGATACCGAGGCGCTGGGCCATATCGTCGTGCATCTCGGCGGGGGTCGGTTGCGCGACGGCGACCGCATCAACCCGTCCGTCGGCCTCTGCGACCTCACCGGCATCGGCGAAGAGGTGAGCGCTGGTCAACCGCTTGCGCTGATTCATGCGAGTACTCAGTCACAAGCCGAGACCGCCTTGCTGCGCCTGCGCAGCGCCTATACCCTGAGCGATACTGCACCGGACGAACCACCCCTGATCCACGGAAAAATCACATGACCCAGAACCGCGCCTTCCTGATCGTGATGGATTCGGTCGGCATCGGTGGCGCACCCGACGCAGGCGATTTCGGCGATGAAGGTGCGAATACGCTGGGTCATATCGCCGCCGAATGTGCCGCAGGCCGCGCTGAACAGGGTCGTTCCGGCCCGTTGCGCCTTCCGAACCTGACGGGTCTCGGGCTTGCCGCCGCGATGGATCTGGCCGAATCGGGGGCCTCGCTGACGCTCGGTGGCCTGCCGCCGCCGGGGCAGCGCCCCACGGGGCGCTGCGGCGCCGCCACCGAAATCTCTCGCGGCAAGGATACACCGTCCGGGCATTGGGAACTCGCAGGCGTGCCGGTGCCGTGGGACTGGCACTATTTCCCCGATACCATCCCAGCTTTCCCCGATGATATCGTGGCGGAGGTATGCCGCCTCGCCGGAACCACTGGTATCCTTGGCAATTGCCATGCCTCCGGTGTGCCGATCATCAACGCCCATTGCGAAGAACACCTGCGCACCGGTTGGCCGATTTGCTACACCTCCGCCGATTCGGTGTTCCAGATCGCCGCACATGAAGAAGCCTTCGGCCTTGATCGGCTGCAAAAGCTCTGCACCGATCTGGCACCCTACCTCCATGCGCGCAAAATCGGTCGCGTTATTGCACGCCCTTTCACCGGCTCTTGCGACAAGTTCAAACGCACGTCGAACCGCCGCGATTACGCGATTGACCCGCCAAGCCCGACGCTGCTCGATTGGGTCGCGGGGGCAGGGCGGGCGACCCATGCGGTGGGCAAGATCGGTGACATCTTCTCACATCGCGGCGTCGGCACACTCCATAAGGGCAAATCCGATGCTGATCTTTTCGAACATCTTCTGGCGCTGCAAACCACAGCCGAGCCCGGTTCCTTGACCTTTGCGAACTTCGTCGAGTTCGACAGTCTTTATGGCCATCCGCGCGACGTGGCTGGTTACGCCCGTGCGCTGGAATGGTTTGACGCCCAATGCGGCCGCTTCCTGTCCCACCTCCGCCCCGGCGACCTCGCGATTTTTACCGCCGATCATGGCAATGATCCGACATGGCGCGGCACCGAACACACGCGCGAGCGGGTGCCAGTGCTCTGCGCTGGCGTGCCGCCCGGCGAAATCGGGCTTTGTGCCTTCACCGATGTTGCCGCGTCCGTCGCCGCCCATCTCGGCATTGAAAATCAAGGGCCGGGGAGAAGCTTTCTGTGACACAACACCGAAACCGACCTGCAAATGAAATTGGAGCAAGCCCATGCGTGACCACCTGACAATCGTGACTCATCCGCTGGTGCAGCACAAACTTTCCCTCATGCGCGACAAGACCGCCTCCACCGCGTCCTTCCGCCGCCTCTTGCGCGAAATCAGCCTGCTTCTGGCCTATGAGATCACCCGCAATCTCGACATGACGACGATGCGGATTGAAACCCCGTTGGAGCCGATGGACGCGCCCGTCCTGGAAGGCAAGAAACTGGCGCTGATCTCGATCCTGCGGGCGGGCAATGGCTTGCTTGACGGTATATTGGAGCTGATTCCCGCCGCGCGTGTCGGCTTCATCGGCTTGTACCGAGACCCCGAAACCCTCAAGCCGGTGCAATACTATTGCAAGGTGCCCGATGCGCTCGACAGCCGGATGACGATTGTGGTCGATCCGATGCTGGCGACCGGCAATTCCTCGGTCGCGGCGATTGATCTTCTGAAAGCGCAAGGGGCTACGAATATTCGGTTTTTATGCCTGCTCGCCGCGCCCGAAGGTGTCGCCCGCATGAAGGCGGCGCACCCCGATGTACCGGTCGTTACCGCCGCACTCGACAGCCATCTGAACGATCACGGCTATATTGTTCCGGGGCTAGGTGATGCGGGTGATCGCATGTTTGGTACAAAATAGCGGGTATTTGGCCTTTACTCTGCGGGTTTCCTGAAACATTATCCCTCATCGCTACATGGGGGTAGTAATGTTGTTCAAAGTGCTCGCGGTCGCCAGTTGGGCGGCGGTTTCTGTCATATCCGGCGCACAGGCCCAGACCTTGGCGCGCCCGGCTGAAATGCCACCGGCCAGCTTCAAAGGCTCACAATATGTCGATAGTCGCGGCTGCGTCTTTTTGCGCGCCGGAATCGGCGGGCGGGTAAACTGGGTTCCGCGCGTATCGCGCAGCCACAAGGCGCTGTGTGGCCTGCCTCCGTCCGGTGGTGCGGTCCGCACGGTGGAGGCTCCGGTGAAAGCCGCGCCCGCTCCGCAAGCGATGCCGCAACCCGCTCCGGTTCCGGTTCAGGTTGCGCGCCCCAACCGCAATGTCGGCGCACCGATGGAAACCATCGCGAGCCTGCCGCGCAATCGCCCGGTAGCAGTGGCGTCCCCTGCGCCGCGCGTGGTTGCCGCACCGCAGGCCAGCGCTTCGGCGCGGCTGCAAAACGTCTGCCCCTCCGGTTCGCCCTACGGTGCGCGCGTGACGCTGACCGATGGCCGCACCACGCTGATCTGCTCGGCGGATGCCAACTTCGATGTCAGCGCCGCAGCCAGTCGGCTTCAGACGCGCCGTGTCGCGGTTGAACCTGCACCCGCCCCGGTTTCACGCGCAGCGTCAATTCCCGCGCCCCGTTATCAGGCACCGGTCGCGAATGCCGGGTATTCCTGCCCCGCTTCTGCCCCGGTTGCGCGCCGTTTTCAGGTGCGCGGTGGCGGGACAACCGTGATGTGTACCGCGGTGGATGGCGGCTTCGGCAATGCCACCCCGCCTTCGACCCTGGGGGTTCAGGCCACCGCGTCCGAGGAGTTCGCCCCGCCGAAAGGCTATCGCAAGGCTTGGAAAGATGATCGTCTGAACCCCAAGCGCGGCCAAGGCACCGCACGCGGTTGGGCGCAGCAGGATCAGGTCTGGACGCGGGAGGTTCCGGCCAATCGCGTTTCCAACGCGCCGCAGGCAACCAAGCGCAAAACCTATGTCACCGCCACCAGCAACGCACCGCGCGCTGCAACGGGGGGCCGCTTCTATGTGCAGGTCGGCACCTTCGGCGAGGTTGGCAATGCCAACCGCACCGCCTCGCGGCTGCAAGGCATGGGGCTGCCGGTCGCCAAATCCCGCATCACGAGCAAAGGCCGCCCGATGCAAATCGTCATGGCAGGGCCGTTCGGCGATTCCGGTTCGGCACATTCGGCACTGTCCAAAGCGCGCCGCGCCGGTTTTGGTGACGCCTTCATCCGTTAAGACATTGGTACCCCCGGCAACCCCATGCCGGGGGTGCCTGGCAAGAAGTCGGGCAGATAAAACTCACACCCCTCGGCACAGTCCGGGGGGTGTTTTTCATTCCGCGCCGACCGCTCCGCTACGGCGCGCAGGGTGTCACATTCCGGCAGGCATTTCCGTTTCGCTCTGCCGATCACCGCCGGATGGCGGGCCCGCCCAAATCCACGCAAACCACCGGCCCGCAACGGGTCCCGTCTCGTGCCCAACCGG
>NZ_JAKDLJ010000256.1 GCF_030452865.1 Pseudorhodobacter sp. | reverse complement strand
GGGAGCCGACGGATCAGCGCCGTGCGGTGACCGTGACGCACCGTGGGTTGGGCCGACTCTACTGGGGGGGGCCGCCCTTGGGGGCATTGAGCCCCCCGCGGGCGGCATTGCCATCGCGGCTTGGCAGAGGCATCGAGGCTGCCCGACCGGGCGTGTAGTGTATAAATGGGTTTATGGATACTTTTGCAGAGAAGACAGTGGTGGGGGCAATACCGGTTGTTCGTTCGTTGCGGTTGACCGAAACTGGTTGCGGAACTGTCAATGAGCGATTTTTTCCTGCCTCACGAACATGTTGCCCCATGCGCGGTCGATGAGATCCGGCGTCATCTGATATGGGATATTCTCAAAATCGCAGACCGCCATCATCTGTTCGATCAGAAATTTCGGCATGTAATTAGCGTAGACATTCTGGATGGTTGGGAATTTCACCTTCATCAGATGCACCAAGGTCCGTTCATCCAGCGGCATCTTTTTCGCCCTTGCCACCATCGCAAAGATTTTCAGAAAGTTTTCCTGATCTGGACCGTCGATCTTGATCTTGAAGAAAATCCGGCGCAGGGCGGCACCGTCGAAGATTTCATTCGGGTGGAAGTTGGTCGAGAAGATCACCAAGGTGTCGAAGGGGACGGTGAATTTCTCACCTGATTGCAGCGCGAGGATGTCTTTTGACTCCTCCAGCGGTACGATCCAGCGGTTGACCAGCTTCTGCGGTGGCTCCGCTTGGCGGCCAAGGTCGTCGACAATGAAAATGCCGCCGGTAGATTTGAGTTGCAACGGTGCCTGATAGGTGCGCGCGGTCGCGTTATAGGTGAGATCAAGCATTTCCAGTGACAACTCACCTCCGGTGATCACGGTAGGACGTTCGCAATAGACGTAGCGATTGTCGAAACGATTGGAGGTGCGGCGCAGCGAATTGGGATCGTCGACAGCCTCTTCCGCTGCGGAATGGACGATTGGGTCGTAGACGGTGATCACCTGGCCTGCGTATTCCAGCGCGCGTGGCACATATATCTTGTCGCCCATCGCATCGCGGATGCCGTTGGAGATAGAGGACTTACCGTTTCCGGGCGGGCCATACATCAGGATGGAGCGGCCCGAAGTCACGGCCGGGCCGAGGTTGGACAACAGGTCCGGCGGCAGGATCAAATGCCCCATCGCCCCGATCATCTGTTCGCGGGTCAAGCGGATATTGCGCACAGACTGGCGTTTCACCTGAACGCGGTAGTCATCGAGCGGGATCGGCATCGAACCGTAATATTCCGACTGTGCCAGCGCATCGAGCGCGCGCGCCTTGCCGCCTTCGGTCAGTTGATAGCCCATCTCATTGCCGGAGGTGGCATGCAGCGTACCGGTCGCTTCGATCAATCGCTGGGTGCGGGCAAGGTCAATGAGCTCTTGCGTCAGCGGCACCGGCAAAGTGATCGCGCGGGCGATAGCGGAGACCAGATCAAGGTTGGTGCGGAACATGGTTTTGAGCAGGATATCCCGCATCATCACCATCGAAACCCCCACCTCCGCCAAGGATTTTGGCGCTGGTGGGGCAAGCACGTTCGGCAAAGGCGTTTGAACATTCATGTTGCGCACCTGTTGGGTTGTCGGCTGCATTGTTGCCGCGAAATCGTTGCCAATGGGTTACTGCGTACTCATGGCAATAAAAGGGCGAGAATCGGGTAAAACACCAGCGCACCTGCAAGTGCGAGCCCCATCGGAAAGTCCTTATGCGTCCAGCTCTCCCAATCCGGTGTTACAGCGCGAAAGGCCGAGGCGCGTTTCAACATCCGGTGGCTGACCACAGCGGCCAATATGCAAGAGGCCAGCAACAGGAGCACCGTGCGCGGGTCTGCGGTCACAAAGAAAGGGGCCATTGCAGCGGCGAATTTCGCATCGCCCCCCCCCATCAAACCGGCAGCGGTTGCCAGAAAGCCGATGGCGAGAATGACGGCAAACAACGCCCAGCCCCAAAGCCAGAGTTTCAACGGAAAGACGAACAGACCGACCAACAGGTAAACCAGCAGCAAGGCAATGACCGCCTTGTTCGGTATCTTCATGAATTTCATGTCGGACCATGCCACCCAGATCGCAATCGGAACGGTGAACGGAAGGAACCACAGCAATGACTGGGGCAAGGTTCCCATCAGTTCGTCACATTTGCATCAAGCGCGGAAAGGGAGCGTTCGGCAGCCTCAAAATACTGCGGATGGGTGTCTATCGCTTCTTGCAACAGGCCTTTTCCGATCCGCACATCCCCTTGTTTCACGGCCGTCAGCGCCATGGTGTACAACAATTCCGCCCGTTCCTTCTGGGTCATCTTTATCACCGGCAGGTCATATTTGCGCTGCGCGCCACGGGCCAGAACGAGGTTGTTCTTGGCGGTGAACAGTTGCGGATCACAGGACAGAGCGTCCTGAAACAGCTTTTCAGCACCAGTATATTCACCGCGTGTCAGCTTGGAATAGCCCCAGTTGTTGTAAACCCCTGCGGGGGTCGTAGTCAGCCCGGTTGCAATTTCATAAAAGCTGTCGGCTTTTTTCCAGTTCTTGTTGGCGTCAGCGACCATCGCCTCCAGCTTGTATCGTTCAAAACTTTCGAACGTCGGAGGAATCTGGTTCAGTTCCGCCTCGGCGCGTTTCCATTCGTTGGAGCGGATCAGCGCATCGGCATAGGCAACCCGGTCATCATTGGTCACCTCTTTGCTGGCAACGACTTCCGCCCAGACCGTTGCCCCTTCCTGCGGTTTTTGCGCGCGGACCAAGGACATCGCCAATCCACGTTTCACATCGACACGATCAGGGTTCTCGGCGGCGGTCTTGCGAAAATAGGCGACCGCCTCATCCGGGGCGCCGACGGTCAGCATCACATCATTGAGGTTGCTTTCGTCGATCACGTTCACCGATTTGATCGCGCGATTGACCTCGGCATCCGTGTTGTTCTGGCAAGCCGACAAAGCAACCGCGCTGCCAAGGCACAGTGCCGCAAACATTGGGTGGCGCATTTTGCGTCCTTTTTACTGCTCGGGGCACAGCACCACGGACTTGCCTTAAAGCTGCGAGAGCAGAACATACTGCCCGTGGTCGCGCCGCACCAAGGCAAAGTCATGGCTTTGTGCCGTTTCATCATACACAGCGGCATTGCTCCGCGCGATAGCGAGCAGCAGATTTTTGCGGATTGAGTCCGAACTGCCACTATCCAGCGCGAACGCCTGTTGGAAAACTGCGCGCGCTTCGCCCAGCTTGCCGCGTTCCATCAGCACGACGCCCAGATTGTTATGTGCCGGCACCGATGCCGGGTCGGCCTTGACCGCACGGCGCAGCAGGGTTTCCGCTTGCCCCAAGCGCCCCAGCCGCAGGTTCACCGACCCAAGCGCCGATAGCACATCAGCAGTCATTCCCTGCTCCGCCGCGCCGCGCAGATAGGCGCGCAAGGCCAGTTCATATTCCCCCGCCTCCATCAAGCGGTGTCCGACCAGCAAACCATCCACACCTTTTTCGCTGCCATCGGCCCCAAGCGGCGCATTCCGCGCGATCTCGGCAGGGGTAAGGCCGCCGGTCGATTGACAGGCGGCCAGCAGGGAAACCCCGGTGATCAAGCACAGCATCGGTCGTTTCATGGATAGGTTTCAGCCCCCGCCGAGCGTTTTTGCAATTCCATGTACCGACGGCCCGATCAGGATGATCATCAGCGGCGGCACGGTGAACATCATTGTGCCGAGGGTAAGCTTGGTCGGCAACTTATTTGCCTTTTCTTCGGCCCGCATCACGCGTTTGTCACGCATTTCGGCAGAATAGACACGCAACGCTTCGGCAATCGAGGTGCCGAAGGTGGCCGATTGCACCAGCGTTGTCACAAAAGAGGCGACATCTGCAACGCCCACCCGGTCCGACATGTCGCGCAAAACGGCCACACGTTCCTTGCCCGCCTTCACCTCGTTCGCAACGCTGTCGAATTCATCGGCGAGGGCGGGGTATCCGGCGCGGCTTTCCTTGGCGACGCGCATGATGGATTGATCCAACGATTGCCCGGCCTCCACACAGACCAGCATCATGTCGAGCGCATCGGGAAAACCGGAAATGATTTCTTCCTGGCGCTGCTGAACCCGGCGTTGAATCCAGTATTTCGGCAGGAAATAGCCCGCGGCCCCCGGCCCGATGGTCCACATGATCATGGCTTGACTGGAGATATCGCCCTTGGTTTGCAGAAACATCGTATAGGCCACGCCGAGGATCAAGAAGCCGATGCCAAGCGCCAATTGGGCAAAGTGAAACAGTTGCACCGCGTTTTTCGCGCGGTATCCTGCCCGCAGCATTCGCATACGCGAGGCCGACATTTCTTCCGCGTTCTGCGGTTCGAGAAAGGTCGAGAATTTTTGTAGCTTGTCACCGGCACCGCCCGAAGTTCCGACGCGCAAGCCCTGCTCTTTCGGGCTTTTGTAGGCGTTGCGTTGCATTTTGATCTTCTCAAAAGGCTCCGGCGTTTTCTTCAGCATCGTTGGCAATGTCACAAGGATCAGTAAAAGCCCGATCCCGCCGATGACGATCAGCGGGCCGAATGGCCCCAGTTTGGTGACGAGCATTTCGTTGATGGATGCAAGCATGGTGTTCAGGCCCCTCTTTAAACTTTGATGTTTACCATGACCTTCATGAAGATCACGTTGATGACCAGCAGCGTCCCGACGACCAGAGCCGCCGGAATGAAGGAAGGTGTGTCTTTCACATCGTCATAGTAGCCCGGCTGGATGACCTGAATCATCACCAGGGCTGCGATGGGAAAGCCCGACAGGAACATGCCTGACCATTTCGCCTCGGCAGTGATGGCGCGGACACGGCGGAACAGCTTGAACCGCGCGCGGATTACCTTGGCCAGACCGTCAAGGATTTCCGCAAGGTTACCACCGGAGGTTTGCTGGATCGTCACCGCGACCGCCAGAAAGCGCAAATCCTGATTGTCCATGCGTTCGGCAAACTCCTTCAGCGCCTCGGATACGTCGCGGCCGTAAGCCGCCTCATCCGCGATCATGCCGAATTCCGTGCCGAGCGGGTCCGCAACCTCCTTGGCGACAATGCCGATGGCCGACGCGAACGGGTGCCCCACACGCAGCGACCGAACCATGAGTTCAACCGCATCCGGCAGTTGCTCCTCCATCAGGTCCATGCGCTTTTTCGCCTTTTTCGCGACCCAGAAATAGACGCCGCCAACCCCCATCACCACGGCGATCAACCCACGCACTGCGGGTTCGGCACTGGTGCCGATGGTCAGG
>NZ_JAKDLJ010000255.1 GCF_030452865.1 Pseudorhodobacter sp. | reverse complement strand
TTGTTGTAAAACTGCACGGCGCAGCGGCGGCGGCGGAGCAGGGGTGGCAAGCTCTGCCCAGCCGTTTTGCGGCAACAGAGTGCCGAGCGACGCAAGTTGCGCGCTGCCTGCACTCACCTGTTCCAGCCGCGCCTGCGCCACGGGTTCACCATCTGCCGGGGCCGCATAAACGGAAACCACGCTGCCTTCGGTCAGGCCTTGCAGCAGGCCCGCTAGTAAAACCGCGTCTTCGACCGCAAAACGCGTGCTCGCTTGCCCCGCACCAAACACCGCTTCGCGCAGCATCGGCCCTTCGCCATCCGGTTCCTGCCGGGCAGAGCCTTGAGTCATGCGGTCGCGCGCCCCGGCCAAAACCTGACCCCAACTTGCCCCCGGTGCCTCGCGCAGGGTTTGTGACAGCGCCAGCGTGAACGCCCCTTGCCAACGCCCCGTCGCAGCATCGCCCAACGGATATTCAAACGACCGCTGATCGGGTTGTGAGGAGTAGAGGAATGCGAAATCCCCCTGTATCGGCGGGCTTGCAACGCCGGATGCATTGGGCGCGTCATCGGGGATACCCAGAGCCTCTGGCGGCAAAACCCGCACTGTGCCCGTACCACCCGCCGCGCGAAACCCGGTGCCGGAATGACAAGCATCAATGATCCCGATCAGCTTGACAGATTTAGCGGTCAGCCCGGCGGCCCAAGCCTGCAACTCATCATCCACCAAGGCGTTTTCGACGGCGGCAACAGCACCTTTCCAACCCGCCGCATCCATCGGCAACAAAATCTCATCCGCGCCGCCTTGCTCGTCACCGCTGGCATCCGGCATTTGGGAACCGTGGCCGGAGAAATAGAAAACCACGGTATCGCCGGGTTCGGAATGCGCAGTCAGCTCTTGCATCGCGGCGATAATTGCGGCCTTGCGCGGCAGGCCAAGCTGCACACCCGCTGGCAGATCGGGCGCGTCAGGCATCGTGGTCAAGGCGGTGATCCGGGCCGGGGACACGCCACGCGCGACCAGGGTTTGCGCCATCAGGGCCACATCAAAACCCGGCCCTTTCAGATCGGCATCAAGGAATTCATAGTCACCGACACCGATCAGCAAGGCGCGGATTTCGGCTTCGGCAGGGGTGGCCATCCAAAAACCGGTCACACAAAGAAAGGCCATTAAGGGAGGGGTCAATCGCTTCATAATCGTAGGATAACGTATCATCGCCCTGCGACAAGCCCGCGTGAAGGCATGACTGCATTTGTCATCTTTGCAGGACTACTGCCCCACAGGCATCACCCGCCGCCCGCCCCGCGCGATCCCATCGGCGATGCGGCTTTCGACATCGTTGCCCGCCAAGGACTGCACAAAGCCGTTGAATTCCGGCGCGTTGCGGGTGGCAATCCGCCCGGCCTCGATCACCAGATCAACTTCCTCCGGTTTCAATCGTAGCCGCGTCGGTACCTTGTTCAATGCCTTGTGCATCGCTGGGTCCACACCGTCGAAATTCGCCATGCCGACAAACAGTTTCACATCGGCGCAATCCCATGCACCCGGCGCAGCCCCCCGCAGCCGCCGCACTTCATGCGCGGGCAGGGCGCAGCGCCATTCGATCAGATCTTCCTGCCAGCGTTTCATCTCCCCGCGCATGGCGTCATAGCCGGAGCGGGTTGCCGATGAAATCGCGGCATTGGCGACAGCAGCACCCAGGCCGGGGCCGCCGGGGCCTTTGGCGGTTTGGGTCCAACTGTAATCATGCTGCACCCCGGCGTCTGCAACCAGAAACAGCAACCGCTTCAGCCGCACCGCCTCTGCCGCTGTCATCGGGGCATAGGGTGCCTGGGCGCGGGCGCGTTCGACCGCAAGACCGGTGGTGCCGAAATTGTCGGTAATGCCGCCATCCAACAGCTTCACGAATTTCACCTTTTCCGGATCGGAATAACTTTCCAGCGCGCGGGCATGGGCGCGCATCGCCGCCGACGCCTCGGGGTTAAAACGTGCTGCGGTCAGCCAGTCGGGCTCTTTATACGCGCATTTGCCTTGATGCACCTGAAGCACGATCGGGGTAAACACCAGCGGCACGGCGGCGGAGGCCGCGACCGCCTCGGCAATCGGCAGACGTGACAGATCGGAGCAAAGCGCGTCAAAGGTTTCGGGCGAGAACAGGAATTGAGAGGCATTGGCGATATCGGTCGCGTTGATCCATGTTTTGATGTGGGAGCGTTTGCGCAAGTCACCAAAGGTAGCGCCTTTGAACAAGACCTCATCAATATAACGGCCAAAACTATCGCGACCATTGGCCCCGCCAGCAATACCCTTGGCCACCGTCAATGGATTGAACAGCGAGTTAGCCATGTATTTTTCGGCATCGGTCAAAAGGTATTTCTCGCGGTATCCGATCAGGCCCTGCGGCCCGTAAAGCCCAAGCTGCGCGGCTGTGACAGACCCACCAGACACACCGGAAACCAGCCGCACATTGTCGAGCAAGCCGTTCGGGGTTTTGACACTGACACCGGTTTCGCGAAGCGCCTCTGCCATGCCGTAAGCGAAGGCGGAAGCACGGGTGCCGCCGCCGGAAAACGCAAGGCCGATGTAGATATCGTCTTCGCCACTCGCTGCGCTATCCGGGTCAACCAATGCAGCATTGGTCCCAGTCTCCAAAGCTGTATTCAGCGGCGCATTCCAAGCGGCGCAGCCCGCAAGCAGAGCGGTCAAAAATATAAGAAAACGATGCATGGTATTTCTGCGGCCCTTGACTGGTTACGGGATCAGCTTAGGCCAGAGGATTTGCAGCTCAAACCCCTTTTCGACCTCCGGCAGCGACAGTTTTGCACCGTGCCGTGTGGCAATCGCCCGCACGAGCGCCAGACCGAGCCCATGACCGGGGTGGCCCCGGTCGCGTTCGGCTCGGGTGAACCGCTCAAACGCTTGCGCCTTTATGTCGGCGGGCAGACCCGGCCCGGTGTCGCGGATTGTCAGGGTTATGGTGTTTTGGTTGGGGGTTAGCGCCAGCAAGATTTCATCACCGCTGGCACAGTATTTCACCGCGTTGTCCAGAAGGTTCGCCAGCATTTGCCCGATCAGGGTACAGTCGCCAAGGATCATCTGGCCGGGTTGGATGTCGTGGTGCAGGGTCAGGCCGCTTTCCTCCGCGACCGCTTCATACAGTTCCACCATCTCGGCACACAGCGCCGAAAGGTCCACCGGCACCAAACCGCCGCCAAAACCCTGATCGGCTTCGGCCCGCGAAATATCCAGCAATGCGTCAAACACCCGCGTCGCCTTGCGCATCTCATCGCGCAGATCATCGACCAAGGCATCCTGCCCCTGCAACTGCGCCAGCTTTTGCGACATGCGGTTCAGCGGGGTGCGCAGTTCATGCGCGATGCTGTCGGACAGACGGTGCGTGGCGCGGTTCAGCGCCTCGATCCGGTCGAGCATGGCATGGACATGGGTTTCGAGCAGACCAAATTCATCCGCAGCGCGCGGTCCGGGCAAGCGGGCATCGAGCGCGCCGGCAGCCACCCGGTCCGCCAAGGTGTTGATCCGCGTGATCCGCCCCATGATCCGCCGCGCCGCGATCCAGCCGACCACACCGCCGGCAACCAGCATCCCCAGCGTCAGCAGCGCGATCATCTGGCGCAACGCAGTCAGTGTCGCCTCCATCGGGGTCAGGGCGCGAGCCACCAGCAGAGGAAATCCGCCGGGCAGAACCCGCCCCACGCCAAGCCAATTCTGGCCCGCATCGCGGAACACCTGCGCCTGATCGGCGCTGAAATCTTCGCCTATGGCGGGCAGGGTGGCGGGCCAGTCCTGTCGGGTTCCGGCAAGAACCCTGCCGTCCCGATCTTGCAGCAGCAGCATCTCATCACCTGTCGCAGCGGCGGCGCGGTAGTCGATGGCTTGCCGCAAGGCGATGATCCGGCGCTGATCGTAGAGGGCTGCGAAGCCGTCGAGATCGGCGGCAAGCAGTGCCGTTTGCGCCTGCATCAGTCGCCTTTCGACCAGTCTGTATTGCAGCACCATGCCCAGCAACGAAAGCAAGGTGACGGTCAGCGCAACCACCGCCGCCAGTCGCAGTGTGGCCCGTGCCTGCGGCAGTTGTAACCTCATCCGTTGGTGTCGCTGACAGGTATCGGCGCGAAAATATACCCTTCGCCGCGCGCAGTCTGGATGCAGGGACGGCCCGCCACTTCTTCCAGCTTGCGGCGCAAGCGGCCGACATGCACATCGACGACATTGGTGCCGGGGTCGAAGTTCAGGTTCCAGACCTGTTCCAGCAATTGTGTGCGCGTCACCACTTGCCCCGCATTCTGCGCCATAAAGGTGATCAGCGCAAACTCCCTTGGACTGGTCGCGACATGGGTGCGCCTGATATGCACCGTGCGCGCCTTCAGCCGGATTTCCAGATCGCCAAAAGCCATCAGATCGTTGTCCATCACCTGCATCGTCGCCCGTCGCAACAAGGCCCGCAAGCGGGCGCGCAACTCATCGGGTTCAAACGGTTTGGCCAGATAGTCATCGGCACCTTTTTCCAACCCTTCAACCCGGTTTGCAGCGCGCCCTAAAGCCGACAACACCAAAATCAGCGCGGTGGACCCTGCGGCCCGCAACTGACTGATCGCATCAATACTGTCGCCGCCCGGCAGCATCCGGTCAAAGACGATCACCGGAAAATCGCCAGACGCCGCCGCGACACCATCGGCCAATGTATCGCGCAGAACCGGGATGCAGCCCAGTTCCTCTACAATAGCGGCAACGGCTGCGGCGGTTTGCGGGTCATCCTCCACCACAAGGATTCTGTTTCTGCTGTCGGTCATGTGGTCACTCATATTCAGGCGTCAAAAAACGATAATGGCAGGGTCAAGCACAT
This sequence comes from Pseudorhodobacter sp., assembly GCF_030452865.1. Taxonomy (GTDB): domain Bacteria; phylum Pseudomonadota; class Alphaproteobacteria; order Rhodobacterales; family Rhodobacteraceae; genus Pseudorhodobacter. Next base: position 411 of record NZ_JAKDLJ010000255.1, on the reverse strand, counting down.
TGGCACCACCGACAGGGCGCACCCCCTCGCCCGTGTCCCAGGGGTTCAGGATGACATGAAGGGTCGCGCCACCCGCCCGCCGCAATAAGACCAGCGCAGGGGCGTCAATAACAATTCGGGCTAATTCCTGTTCTGTCAAGGCTTTGCTATTGATAGCCAAAATACTGTCCCCCGCAATGATCCCCGCAAAGAGTGCCGGGCTGTTTTGGGTCACGTTACGGATGCGGGCGGTATTGCCCGCATTATCATCAAGGGTAATTCCCAGATCCATCAGCCTGTAGGCGGTGATGCGTTTCGGGATGGCCGAACCGTCCATGCCGCGCATACCAAGGACGTCCGCTGGCGGGCGACGCAGGGGCAGCAGAATGGCGATCTCGACACCACCGCGCAAAACGCGAAGGGACAGGCTGT
>NZ_JAKDLJ010000254.1 GCF_030452865.1 Pseudorhodobacter sp. | reverse complement strand
GACTTCTTCAAGCGCCCAGCGAACGCGCATGTCGCGCGCCAAACCCCTGCCGCCATCGGGCGAATGTTCGAACGCGGTGATCGTGAGCGGCTTGGAGGCTGACATCATGGTTTTATGTCCTTTTCATCGAAGCCAGGTGGCTTTGGTGGAAACAGCAACTTCAGATAGCGCGCCAGATGATCCACGCTGTCCGCGGCGATTTCGGCGCTCCCTGTCGCCTTGGCGAGGATAAACGCACCTTGGAGGACGGCCTGCGTATGCAGCGCCAGTGATTTCGCGGTCCAGTCGGGTTGCAAGGAATGCGCGCGCATCGCCGCGTCTATATCTGCCTCCAGCGTTGCGGCATGGCCGCTGATACTGCGTTCGCAGGCGTCGCGGATGGCAGGGGCGGTTTCATAGGTTTCCTGTACCATGGTGCCGACGAGGCAGGTGAACTCCGGAACACCGCCTTGCAGTATTGCCTTGCGGAAGGCGACATAACCCAGAACCCTGTCGAGCGGATCAGCAAGGTCGTGATAGGGGGCGGCTGCGAAAAATGCGCCCGTCATCTCTGACCAATGCTCCGCCGCCGCAACGCCAAGGGCATCCTTGCTGCTGAAGTGATGGAAGAACGCGCCTTTCGTGACGCCCGCCGCGGTACAAAGCTGCTCAACAGTCGTGGCAGAATACCCCTTGGAGCGAATGACCGACATCGCCGCATCCAGCAACTTGGCTTTTGCATCTGGTTTTGCTGCGGGCGCGGGCATGGGAATCTCCTTTCATACAACATACCGACCGGTTGGTACTTTGTCAATCAACAATGCCATGTCAGGGAGTGATGCGTGTCGATACGCCTGTGAAAAGGTATATCCCGATGCCAGAGGATTGTTTCAGGCGAGTGGCGGAGACAATTCAGCCCGGATTGCTACAGGTTGCGAAATGTTCCTGCCACAATCGGCGTTCTGCTGTAAGCAACCGCGAATGTTTCACTTGTTCCCGTCAATCCATTTTGACATCAGCCCCTTGTCGCGAAAGCATTCATCGGGCACGGAGCGACGCTTGATCCGCGCCAACCGCTCGGCAAAGGCAACCTGCTTTGAACTCGGCAAACTATCCAATGCAGATACGGGTTTCATCTGCGCCTGACTGTCGATCCAAGTGCTCAGCGAACGACGGTCCTGCTGGACATCCCAAGGCAGGAGCGTCCGGTTTCTCAACGCCAGTGACTTGGCGTAGGAAATCTGGCGCGGAGTTGCGGGCAGGACAAAGGTGCTGGCTTCCATGGGAAATCTCCCTTGATGCGTTGGAATCCAATATAGAACATAAAGAGAACATAATCAAGCCGCCCGCTTCGGGTAACCGAAAAATGGATGGCCACACAGGGCATACGCTGCCGCCGCTATCAGCCGAAAGCGCGTTTTGCATTAGCCTTGAATCGAAATTGGTTGCGCCCCCATCCGGGCGCTACGCCGCGTAGCTCGGCATATGCCGGACCTCAGGCGTCGGGATCGACGTAGTTGGCTTTGTAGGACGCAATAATTCGGTCCATTGCTTCGCGCGCGATGCGGTTGTGCTTGCTCGAAAAGCCGAGGGACGCAACCATTTTCCAATGCCCATACATCAGCGTCACGAACAGATATCCGATTTCCTGACAGGCGCGTTGTGGCATGTCGGGATTGCTGATCTGGACTTCGTGCCAGATGGTGAAATGCAGCAGGCTGTATTGCTCTTTCAGGTTGCCGCGGATTTCGGGACTGCCCGCCGCGAGCGAAAACATGGCATCATACACGGCGTCATCCTCGGGTTTCTTCAGGCCGCGGCCCTCCAGAAACCCGAAGTAGAAATCAAGGAAAACCTGCAACCGCTCCGTCGAGGCGGCTTCGATGATGCCTTTCATCATCAAATTGCGGTAAGCGGCGGCGAGGCTGTCACACAAACCGACCATCATCGAGGTCTGGTCCGGAAAGTAATGCCGGATTAATTGCCGGGAAATCCCGGCCTCCTTCGCGATCAGGTCATAGGGCGGCATTGGCAGCCCCTCACGCGCGAGGACACGGAATGCGGCTTCTAGGATTTCTGGCCGTCTGATGTCGGCGGCGGTTTTGGACATGACGGTCTCTGGATTGAAGGCGCATTGATCGTGACGGGCAGAACAGCGCAATTCCGCGCAAGATTCCAGCCTCAAAACGCGCAGCAGCCCGAATGCCAGCACAAACCCGCCTCAACCCGGTTTTGCGGGTTGCGTCAGCCGGCAGCTTTGCCCGGCCAGGATTGTTCCATCCGGGTTGGGCAGGGCGAGCCGGATGCCGAATGTGCCAGTCGCCGGGTCCAGAATCGGATCGGCAAGATCCAGTGTCGCCGTCACGGTTTCCCCGCTTTCAAGATCGACATGCCACTGGCCTTCGGGAAGGATCGCGCTGCGTGATGCGGCGGGCAACCACGCCTCGATGACCAGCGGATTGATGCGGGCGATGACAAAAATCGGCCCTTGTTCATTGTAAAGCTCACCGACCGACATCACCCGTTCGACGATCACGCCGTCAAAAGGCGCACGGATGCGCTTGCGCTCCAATGCCGCCTTTGCCGCTGCCAGTTGCACCCCGGCGATTCCTGCGTTCAGTCCGGCTTCTTCCTCCTCCAACCGGGCGGTGCGCGCTTCAAGCAAGGCGTGTTCATATTCGTCATGCTTGACCAGCTTCTTTTCCGATAGCTGCCCAAGCCGCTCGACGCTGATTTCCGCAGTTTCGGCCTTGGCTTGCGCAAGTCGCACCGCCACATCATTTTCGAATCGCAGATTTGCCAGGGCGATCTCGTTCTCCTCGGCGGAAGCTTCGAGTTCTGCCAATATATCCCCTTTTTGCACCCTGTCTGCCCGGTCTGCAGTGATCCGGGCAATGACGCCGCGTGCCGAAGCACCGAGTTTGGCGATTTCCTTGGGCTTTACCAGACATTCAACGATTTCAAAGGACTGTGCCGAATTGGCCGTTACCAGCAGAAACGCCAGTGTAACCGCAGACAGTCGCCGCAGATTGCTCCGCACTTCGCTCTTGACGTAACGTAAATCCACCGAGCGCCCTGAGAATATTATTTTCATTATGAAAATTATGGTGCTATGGTTACAGTATTAATGCAAGCCCCTCGTAAGGCTTGATGCTGCTGTTGTCCGGCTTCAGGATGGTGTGGTCCTGCGCCGGGGTTTTGAATGTTTCGATTTTCGGAGGTGAGGGGGCAGCTTCTGGGCGGTCCCCGTATATTCTATCAGGCCGGGGTGTGCCAAGGATATGAAACAAACCAAGTCTGGATTTCCGCGAGAGGCGTCAGGTCTGAAACGAAGTGCCGGGGGGGCAGGGGACAGGCGGCGTGGTGCAGGTGCGGAGTTGCTGAAAGGCACTGTCTCCCGCCGGGTTCTGATGGAAGCGCTGGAACCGCGCCTGTTGCTTTCCGCCGATCTGTTTCCGATCATCGGGGCGATTTCCGCGCCAGGTGATCAGGATAATTACCGCATAACGATTTCAGAACCGACACGGGTGTCCTTCGACTCCCTCAGCCCGGCAGAGTTGAACTGGCGGCTGAGCGGGGCAGACACGCCCGATATCACCGGGCGCATGGACCGGGATGCCGGGTATTACCGCAGCCAGCCCGCGGTCGCGGATCTGGTGCGCGGCACATATACGCTCAGCGTCTTTGGCGCAGGTGCGCAGACCGGCGAATACCGGTTTGAAATGCACGACCTTTCGGCGGCGGCTGTTCTGCCGCTGAACAGTGATCATCACGTTACGCTGCCGAAGGGCAATGAAACGCGGGAGCTTACGTTCGATGCGCGGGAAGGCGACCGCTTCGCGCTCGGCGTCACGACTTCCGGGACTCGCTATGAAGGTGGCATCGCACTTGTCGCACCGTCCGGTACGGTGTTGCAGAACAACGATCTGAGCAGCTTCAACCGGACCCTGACCGAAACCGGGACCTATACGCTGCTGATCGAAGGCAACCCGACAAACACCGTGCCGGTTGACCTGACGCTACACATGACGCTCGGGCAGGTAGAGGCGACTGCCTACACGCTTGGTTCGACCAAAACTGCCACGTTTGACACAATCGGCGAAACCCATGTGTACGAGTTCACGCTTGCCAGCAACAGCCGCGTGGAGGTGACCGGGACGCGCGACGCCGCGATTTATCCCTATTGGTTCATCCAATCGCCCAATGGGGCGGCAAACGCACAAGCCGCGCTGAGTGCGACGCCGGTAGTGTTGGATCTGGTCGCCGGACGCTACACGCTGGTTGCGACCGACACCAACAATTCGGTGGGAAGCTACAGTTTCAAGATCCAGCAAAACGGCACATTCGCCGGCGCGGTTGTGGACCGCACGGTGCACACCGCAGTCATCGGGGATGTCCTGTCGGGTACGTTGGCGGCGGGGCAGGAGCATCGCTATGATTTCACCGTCACAGCCGACACCGCCTTCGCAATGGAACTGCTGGACGATCTGCCCGCTACCATGAGTTGGGCTTTGGAAGGGGTGGCAGGCCGTGTCCTCGCCTCCAGTTCCAGCAACCGCTATGCCTCCTACATCGCGCGGGAGGATCTGGCACCCGGACGCTATTCCGTAGTGATCCGGGGCACCAACGCAACCGTCGCGCCGGGGGCTTACCGGATGCGGTTGCGCAACAGCGATGCCGGGCAAATTCCGCTGGTTCTTGGCACGGATACCACGACCTCGCTGGATGCGGATCACGGCTTGGCAGTCTATTCGGTCAACCTGCAATCCGGTCAGCGCCTCGTCTTTGACACGTTGACGCAAACCGGTGGTGCCAATTATGACCTGACCTTCCGGCTGTTTTCCGCTGACCGGATGAAAAGCTGGGATTTCACCAAAGGGATTAACGATATTGCCACCCTGGTAGCACCGTATGACGGCACCTACCTGCTCGAAGTCAATCGAAGCGCATATGCGACTGCCGAAACCTCGTGGAATCTGAGCCTGTCACCGGTTGCCACGCAGACGGTCGCACTTGATACGCCGTTCATCGTGGATATCGACCGCCCAGGGCGCGCGATTGACGCGGTTTTCACGCTGGCGCAAGCCACCACGATCCAGATCGGATCGCCGGAAATTGGCACCGGGAACTATTACCTGCGCTATGACCTGATTGGACCGGAAGGTGTGATCAAGGCCAGCACCGCAGTCGACGCAACTATGGACGTACAGCGTTTCGTTCTTCCCGCCGGGCAATACCGCCTGCGCCTGACCCGGCTTTATGGCGGCACAGCGCAAAGCACGCTTGTC